>NZ_JAYGIM010000011.1:0-278065 GCF_034930985.1 Arcicella lustrica | reverse complement strand
CCTTAACCTTTGATTGAGGCAAATGAAAAACAAAATGTGTAAAACAGACACAAATGTAAGAATACATATCAAAACACTCACAATATTGTTTAAAATAATATTATAAAAATATAATTTTTACTCCGATTTCTACAAAACTTGCTAAAGCTAATATTTAAGGAAGAAAAGGTAGTCGCAAGCGAGATATGACCAAAGAAGGAAAACACAAAGTAATATTAATTACAAAAAAGGCAAAATGGTGTGAACCAAATTGCCCTATAAATCGAGTATCAAAAAACGACGTATTGGAAGTTTAAGACATCAGTGTATTTCACCTAGCCAAAATAATTATTCCTAATCCTAAGTACTCGTTTAAAATTAGTTGATGTCATTTTAGTATTAACTTTGTTTTATGGGACGATTCAATACACCAATATTAAGTGAATCGGCTAAATTAGCCTTAGAACAAGACTTTAAAACAAGTCAAGTACATTGCTATCATATGCGATGTCAAGTAATTTTACTAAAATCAACAGGACGTAAATCCGAAGAAGTGGGTGAAATTACTGGTATGACTTATGTAAGTGTCAATGCTTGGGTCAAAAGATACAAAGACTTGGGTATTGAAGGTTTAATTAACAGATCTGTCAAGGATGTAATGTAAGCGAATTCTTAATAAAGAAACCGATAAGGAATCTATATTACAAAGTGTTAAAACTCACCGCCAGCGAATCCAAACCGCTAAAGCTGAATGGGAAGAAAAGTCTGGCAAATCCTTAAGTGTTAGCACGTTAAAACTTTTTTAAAAGCCTTGACGGACGATACAAACGAGTAAGACTTCGTTGTAAAGGTAAAGTCCGTCCCCAATTTTTATGCTCTCAAAATAGAGTTAATTGCTGACTTAGAGCAACTTGCCCAGCAAGGACGCATTGATTTATTTTACGGTGATGAGAGCCATGTGTGTAGTGAAGATTAAGGTTATGTGCCCTATGGTTGGCATTCCATGCTGGGCAATTTCCTGATGAAGATATTTCTATACCCGTTGAAAAAGGCTATAAAATTAATCTTGGGGACTCATTAGCCGATGTAATAAAAGTCATTGGGTTACCTCAGGAGGGTTGTATATTGGCTACCTTCCTCCATATTAACCACACTTAAATATTGCTGAAACACCTTGGCATAAAATTAAAAAAGAACAAATTGACCCAATAGATTACCTTAATAAGGAAACGCTTTTCTATGCGGTTAATCGTTGCTTAGCTAATTTAGGAAAATCTTGGAAAATTAATTTCTCCGTTTTTAATATAACCTAATATATAACGGGCACTTATTAAAAAAGCTTTTCCATAATGATAGTTTTTAAAGCTTATTTTACAATCAAAACTGCACCATTAAACGGCACTGTTAGTTCTACTTCCTGAGTTGTTGGCACTTTAATTTTGCTAAGTTTTCCGTTTAATTGCTCATCATCCGCATAAATCCTGTACTCGGAATTTGCATTCAACATCGGGAGTTTTATAGTCTTTTTTAACGTTTCTTTTTCGGCATTGATAGCCACCACATACCAATTTGCGCCATGACGACGAGCTAAAATCACGTATTTACCCGGGTAGCCATCAATAAATTTTACTTCGTCCCAAGTTGTCGGAACTTCTTTCATAAAGTTGATTGCCCAAGTAGGAGCATCAGTCAAATTATTAGGGGCTAAAGCAAAATGCTGTACGGGACTTTGGAACAAAAC
Organism: Arcicella lustrica; assembly: GCF_034930985.1. Taxonomy (NCBI): domain Bacteria; kingdom Pseudomonadati; phylum Bacteroidota; class Cytophagia; order Cytophagales; family Flectobacillaceae; genus Arcicella; species Arcicella lustrica. Next base: position 276,345 of record NZ_JAYGIM010000011.1, on the reverse strand, counting down.
GGCCGTTGCTAACGCATAAACATCGGAGGTCATACGTTTGGAACCACGATTAGGCGTATTATTTCCGTTGTAAAATTTATTCAAGGCACTGCCGCCGTAGTCCATGCTTCCTACAGCGTTTCTGATAAACGGATGAAGGGTAGCGTTGAATGATTCTTTATTACAGAATTGCTGTGAAAATGCTAAGTTCTCACTGGCCAAAACAGCTTCACTCGAAGCAAAATTTGGGTACATTCGCTCCCAACCACGAGGCAAGGTTGCTCCATGAAAAATACAGAGGATTCCGAAGTCGTTAGCATCGTAAAGAATATCTTCGTAAAGTTTGAGCGTTACTTGTTTATCTCCACCAAAGAAATCGACCTTAATTCCTTTCACCCCGATTGATTTCAACCAAGCCATTTCTTTGCGTCGAGCAATTGTATTGTTCATAATTCCTTTTGGCCCTTGCGGAGCATCATTCCAATATCCATTTGAGTTATACCATAAATACAAACTCACACCTTTCTTCTTAGCATATTTACACAATTCTACAATTTTTTCACGCCCGATTTGTGTATCCCAGAGAGCATCAACCAAAACGGTTTTGTAACCCATAGCCGCACTAAAATCTATGTAATTGATCTGTTCTTCAAAAATGGTTCGGCTATCCATTTTTATAATCCAACTCCAGCTACCTTTGGTATATTCAAATTTTTGACTGGCTTCATATAAAGGTTTTACGACATCAAAAGCTACGGTAGTTTCCACAATTGGTGAGAGGGTTTCACCCACTGTGATTGTTCGCCACGGCGTTTCGCCTGGAAGCATGATGCCAGGTGTGGTGGTGCCGTTGCCATTATTTTCGCCCATCATTGGGTAACCAATCGTGTAAAGGCCCTCTTTTTGTCCCATGAGTCGGCTGCCGCAGTAGTTAGCTCCTACACCTGTTTCGGAAATCAGAACCCAGCCATTTTCATTGACCTTAAAAAGACATGGAAAGGTATAGCCGTTATTATCTCGACCGTTTTGACCCATTGCATCGTCCACTGTATAGGGGATTTCGTAGCTGGGCATAGTGCGAGCAAAACCTACCATTGACCTGCTTTGCGACGACAAAAAAGTAGTACTTCCCGTGGGAAAACTAAACCCTGTGGCTTCTTCATTCACTACGCACGACAGAGCTTTTTTATAGGGGTATAATTTGTATTTGAACGCCAAATCGTTATTACTTACTCTAAAAACTACATCGAAAACAGTGTTAGTGTCTTTTTTGAAAGTAAAAACAGCTTCATTGGCTACATAATGAACTTTCGATTTTTTTATGGTCGCTAAACTGTAATTTTCGTCGATTCTCGACTCCTTTACCTTAGCATTCATGCTTAATCCTTCCCTAAGGTCTGCCACATTGGTTTGCAATCCAAGTGGTGACTTTGTAAGAAATTGCTTCCCATCCAACCTTACTTCATAGCTTATTTTGCCATTTTCGGTCGTTACCAAAACCACTAATTTTCCATCAGGGCTACTTACCCTTGCACTATTTTGGGCATTCACACCAAAGTTTAGTACAAAAATTAGGCAAATAAGATTTTTTACTATTTTCATCGGATTTATTCTAGTTTTCTGAAATTGTATCTTCGATTCTGAAATAGTCAAAATCGACAAAAAACTTGGAGTTTTCATAGTTCTTTGATTTATTTGCTTGTGCTGAGATTCCAATTATTTAGCTTCAATAGGTTTATCGTTTTAAATAATGGGATGTGGGTTTGTTTCACTTGAGCTTGTATATTTTGACTATGTATAAGCAGGAATAAAAACTGCTGTACCATACCGTTTTGTTCACATTTTTAATCAGTTATTAAGTACGCAACATAAAATCAAATGTTTTGATTTTCACCAGTATCAATCGTTTTTAGTTGTTTACTTAAACGTTGGGTCATTGCCTTTGTATTTCAGGTATTTAAAAGAGGCTGAATTATTGCTACTCTCGCCTGATGAGGTTGCATACATTCCATAAATACACCCAATAAAGCCTCCTGCTGTTTTGGTACTCAAGAATTTTCCATCTACATTATCTTTGATGACTTGCCAATTCTCTTTGGCAGTAGCATAATAAAAATTGTACTTATCCCCTGCTGAACTAATACGCAATTTTACTTGATTTTGCGTTGAACTTACAGGTACTTCGGCCAATAAATTCATGGTTTTTTCTTTTGGATTACTTTGGAAAAGTTGCAATACAGGCTTACCTCCAGCAATTGATTTTCCTATGAAATAGAAATGTCTTTCATCTTGAAAAATCATCAAACCTGCTTTTTCATTTTCCTTTGTGGCAGTAAAATTTAGAGCGGTTTCGGTAGTGCTGTAAAGATGTTGCTGACGTTTCCCTATGAAAGAAGGATTTGCAAAATCCATGACAGTTTCCGATTTTAGTTTCAAGGTTAAGCCTTTTTTCGGTGAAAGGCTAAAAGAACTTGAATCAACCGTTCTCATAAATAAAAGCGATGGGTCAAGCTTTTTGTCGAAATTGAGGTTATAGGCAAAATTTCCCGATTGTGGTAAAGCTCCTTTTTGCTTTACTTCCTTAAAATCAGTCGCATAGCTATATTTAATTTCCTTGCTATATGGGTTAATAATTGGCCATTCATCTTTCCATTCTACAGGAGCAATAAATGTTTCACGTCCTGTATTATAATAATCACCTTCGTAAGGACGAACCGCAAGGAAAATAGCATAAGTTTTGCCATCAGGACCATCGACAAACTGAGCATGTCCAGCCGAAGTAACGGGATCTTTGCGGTTTGCTGGTAAATCTCTTTGTGTTAAAATCGGGTTATTTTCATAAGGAACGTAAGGTCCCCAAACAGATTTACTTCTAAGAATTACCTCTGAGTGATTGACAGAAGTACCTCCTTCCGCAGCATATAAGTAATACCAACCAAAACGTTTCATAATGTGTGGGCCTTCAATCCATACAGGTTTTTTACTGATGTCAACCCCACCATTTACCAATTGCTGTTCTTCACCTACAACTTTTAAGTTTTTGTAGTCGAATTCGTATATACGAATAGTACGGTGTCCAGAATAAAGCGGTTTATTGTTCGGTGCGTCACTATTGTAAATGATATAGGCTTTGTCAGTTTCTTCATCAAAGTAAAGCGAAGGGTCAATTCCTCTTACTTGTGGTAGCTTTATAGGGTTACTCCATGGGCCAGCAGGGTTTGTAGCAGTTACTACAAAGTTTCCATCGTGGTCAATGTCGGTACAGGTTACGTAGAAAATACCATTATAATAACTAATAGCAGGAGCAAAAAGCCCACGAGTCATACGCTCTCCCATAAAATCCATTTGAGATGGACGATCAATTACATTACCTATTTGTTTCCAATTTTTGAGGTCACGACTGTGCATAACTGGAATCCCTGGAAAATATGAAAAGGTAGAATTGATAAGGTAATAGTCTTTCCCTACTTGTACAATACTTGGGTCAGGATAAAAACCCGTCATAATGGGGTTTTTCAAAGTAGTATTTTGGGCATTTGTAATATTGACTGTAATCAAATATGTTAATATCAAAACGAAAGCTTTTATTTTCATAGTACTAAAATTTCAATTTAAAGACTTATTTTGTTGAAATGTATAGATTTTACTTTTTACTTATTAATACATCAAAAAGTACCATTTCTTTCGATTCAAGAAGTTTTATAGTCGATTTTCCTCGCACAAAACTGTAGCTTGTCATCAAGCGTAAAAGCACTATAAAATTTATAATTTTTGATTTTTTATAAACAACTTCTTATGTTCTATTATAAATATACGTACTATATGAGGATCGCATATTTATCGTTGTCAAACATATTCAAGAAGACTTTTGATGTTGCAAAGTAAGTGAATAGATAAAAAATTGAGTAGCACAAATAAGTAAATATGAGCACCTAATGTTCAATAAACATGAAATTGTCAAATAAATATAAATAATATTACAAAAACGAGTTCAAAATCTGGGAAGCATAATCATTATCCATAAAATTTTAAAGTTGTTTAGAAATGAATCTATCAAGTAAAAAGCTGCCCCAAATATAAAATTTGGAGCAGCTTTTTTTTATCTAATCAATATTAATAACCCGGATTTTGTGTAAATGCAGGGCCTTCAACAGTACGGTCTATCTCAGACTGTGGGATTGGTCTTAAAAGATGGAAGTCTTTTACATAAGGAGCGGCTTCATTGTTCCAAAGTTTAATACGTTTAACCAAAGTTTTGGTACGAACTAAGTCTTGGTATCTCATCCACTCTCCAAATAATTCACGACTTCTCTCATCGAGAATAAAGTCAACAGTTACATCTGCTTCTTTGATTAACATAGCTTCTGCAGCCGCAGTATTTTGTGCAGCAGTATTGGTCTTACGATAAGCCGCTCTTTGGCGTATTACATTCAACAATTCAGCAGCTTTTGCTTTATTCCCTGCCTGAAGGTAAGCTTCTGCACCTACAAGATATACTTCTGCAAAACGTGTAATTACTACTGGACGAGTTGAAGGGTCATTAAAATTACTTCCACGACTTGGGTCCATGTGTTTTTTGATGGCAGGGTAAACATCAGCTTTCCAAAGACTTGGTGGAACAACAATTCCTTTAAATGGTCTCGTTCCAATGAATTGTGGAGCTCCAGCAACTTCAAAATCAGGAAGCCAAACAGCAGTATCAACACCTATTTGGGTGGTATAACTAATTCCTCTTTTGTTATTAGCCGCCGTTGCAGTATTTGTAATTGATTGATTGGCGATATACACGGTATAAAATGTATTGGCAAATCTTGAATCAATATCTCTTTTTACAAAAGCTTGGTCAAGGAAATAGTTCATTCCTGCGGTTTCACCAGCAGTTTGCTTTACGCTATTTGGGCGAATACGTTGGTATGGACGACCATAATATGAATCACGAACCATTAATGAAGTACCTGAATTCACCAAAATGCCACTTGCATTTACCGTTGAGTTAACACCACTATTATTTGGGTAATTCCAGTTAGTAAACCAAGGCGTAAGATTTTGTGCGGCACCACCACTAGAACCACCACCCACAGAATAATATCCGAATTTTGCATCATTTGAGTGGTCGCTGACAAACATTGTTTCTTTACCATAATCATTGGCAGGTACGAAAGCATCACCGAAATCTTGCCATAAATCCAACCCATAAGTTGCCTTATTAGCAATGATGTCACTTGAAATTTTTGCAGCTTCGGCAAAGTCTGTTTGTGAATTAGTCAACCAACCACGTGTAAGGTAAGCTTTTGCCAAAAAGAACAAAGCAACAGGTTTAGTGGCAGCTTTTCCTAAAAATGGAGCCGTTGGTTTGTCTGGTAAATCGGCCGCTGCTTCAGTTAAATCCTTAATGATTAGTTTGTAAACTTCGGCTGCTGGGTCTCTTTTGGCTGCTTGAGACGGCACTGTTATAAACTCAGTATGCAAAGGCACATCTCCCCAAGTCTGAACCAAATAAAAATACCAATATGCTCTTAAAAACTTCGCTTGGGCTAAATATTGTTTTTTAGTTGCTTCTGGTAGGCTTATACTTTGTCCAAACTTCAATACACCATTTAATGTATTGATACTGGTAAATGATGTTCCCCATGCTGAACCAAAGTTAGTACTGTTAAGTCCATTAAAAGTATGAATAGGACCACCACCACTACTTGCTCCTTGAATAAATTCATCTGTTCCTGCTTGCATTTCAGAAGAAAAACCTTCGGTACCCCATTGGTTACGAATTTCGTTATATACCCCTGCAATACCTCCAAGTACTCCCGCTGGACTATTGAAATATGAAGGTACGATTTGAGATTGAGGGTGTTCTTCAAGTATTTTTTCACAACCTAAACTTAATAATAAAGTACAGGCAAGTATGGATATTTTTATTTTTTTCATGTCGTTATCAATCATTAAAATTTAAGATTTACACCTAAAGTAAACTGGCGCACAGGCGGATTATTTAGGTTTACACTAATTACACGGTTGAAATTACCGCCTTGGATTGTATTACCATATCCATTTCCTTCTGGGTCAATCGCAAGTTTATCTTTCACTAATGGCGAATAAAGGATGAATGGATTCGTAGTATTCACATAAATACGAGCAGAAGTAATGCCGAGTTTGCTCAGTACTTTTGTTGATACAGTATAACCGAAATTAATACTTCTTACTTTTATAAATGAGCCATCTTGGTATTGTGTTGTCGATGTAAAATCTCTTACACCACCACCAGCATTTGGTCTAGGGAAAGCATTTGTTGGATTTTCGGTTGTCCAATAATCCATCACTAATTGATTAGAACGACCTTGGTTAAGAAACCCAAATCCAGAGCCACCACCCGATGTTCCAGCCAAATAAGGAACTAACACTTTCATTCCCATACGGGCATAAGTAACGATAGATAAATCAAAACCTTTAAAAGTAATTCTATTGGTAAAACCACCTTCCCATTTTGGTTGGAAGTTTCCAATTACCTTGCGGTCGGCAGCATCAATTTTGCCATTACCATCTACGTCTTCAACTCTGATTTCCCCCGGTACTTGTACAGGCGAAGTTTGTTTTGCTAAAGTACCATCGTCTTTATCAGATTGTTGCCAAATTCCGATTTTATTGTAATCATAAATAACTGTTAGAGGCTGTCCTACAAACCAGAAATTTCCCTTATTATCTAATTCAGAAGGAGTAGTAAGTTGTGTGATTTTTTCACGATTAAAGAAATAAGTTAAGTCGGTACTCCAATTAAAACCGTTTTTATTTCTGACAATATCAAACGTTAAAGATGATTCAAAACCACTACCTTCTGTTTTTCCTAAGTTTTTCAAAGCAGAACCTGCTCCATTACTCTGAGGAAGATTTACAGAAAGTAAAATATCTTTCGTATTTTGTTTGTAAACATCAAATGAACCCGTGATTCTGTTATTGAATAGACCAATCTCCAAACCAAAATCAGATTGTGCTGTTGATTGCCATCCTAAATTACTGGCAGGTAAACTTGTTACTGTGTAAGCAAGTGCTTGCCCAGCAGTTGTCGTTCCGAAATTATAATATCCCGAAGATAATGCCCCTAAAGTTGCATAAGCACCTACGTTACGGTTACCCGAAATACCCCAACCACCTCTTAATTTTAAATTAGATAAGAAAGTAAGGTCTTTCATGAATGGTTCGTCAATAATATTCCAACTCAAACCAATGGCAGGATAGTTGAAATACTGATTTCCTGGCGATAATGTAGAAGATCCGTCTCTACGGAAAGTAGCAGTAAGCGTATATTTATCATTGAAGGTATAGTTCAAACGTGCCATGTACGATAATAAACCTGTTTCTCCGAAAGAATTACCAAAAGCAGTGTTAGCAGTCACTACTCCAGATGCCAAAGCAAAGTTTGCTGTTTGAATATAATCGGCTGGTACACCTTTTACATTAAAATTGCTTCCTAAATTATGGTTTTTGGTAATTTCATATAATGCCGTCAAACCTACTTTATGTTTTGCTGCAAATACTTTATCATAGTATAGTAAGTGTTGTAAGTTCAAATCCCAATATTCTGTATTTCTAATATCTGCACTTGATACACTTTGGTCAGTTCCTGTATTGACAAATGTATTTGGTGGACTATAACCATTGAAATGTACTTGGCTAAAGTTAAGACCAGCGTTGAAACGATATTTAAGACCATCCGCAATATTTACTTCTGCATACAAGCTATTGAAAGTTCTTATCGAACGCTCATTAGAAAGTATATCATCTCCACGAGAGATAAGTGTCAACGGACTGACAGCTTGAGCTTCAATTGTACCTTTTTTAGGATTCAAGTTTACTGTTCCATCAGCGTTATACGGCATTACCAATGGAGAAAGACGAACCAATTCTGTTGGGATACCCCCTCCCGCAGGGTCGTTTCTGTGTGTTAAAGTATTAATGGTGTTCAAGCCAATTTTTACACGTTTTCCGATTTTTTGGTCTAACGTTGCACGGATAGTCATACGGTCGAAATTTTGGTTTGGCAAAATCCCTGTTTCGTTGAAATAACCAATTCCCATACCATATTGCGTATTTTCTAAACCACCTTGTAAACCAAGTTGATGGCTTGTATTAAACCCTTGTTTGTACAATAAATCTTGCCAGTCAGTCGAAACTCCAGCAGCTAAATTTGCTTTTTCCTCTTCAGTTAAAGGATAAGCTGTTGTTCCTGCACCTTGAGTATTATAAGTCGCTGATAAATCTTTGAACTTAGCATATTGTTCTCCGTTCATTACGTTGTACTTGCCCATCATGTTTGTTATACCATGATAGCCGTCATAAGTAAATACAGGTTTGCCGATTTTTCCTCTTTTAGTCGTCACTAAAATAACCCCACCAGCACCACGAGAACCATAAATAGCCGTTGCTGAAGCATCTTTAAGAATTTCAATATTTGAAATATCATCTGGGTTGATGTCATTCAGCCCACCAAAAGGAATACCATCAACTACCACTAAAGGGCCATCAAGTCCGTCACCGTTTCCAGTTGTCAATGAACGATTACCACGAATACGAATAGACGCTTGACTACCCGGAGTAGAACCATTACTTACAATTGATACACCTGCTGCTCTACCTTTTAAAGTATTCAAAAGGTCTGGTGCTGGTACTTCTTTCAGGGTTGCCTCTGTAACCGATACAACCGAACCTGTTATATCTCTTTTCTTTTGAGTACCATAACCTACCACTATCACTTCGCCTAATTCTCTAGTATCAGTAAGTAAAGTAACGTCTATAACAGTTTTTGTACCAACGCTAATTTCTTGTTTGATATAACCGATACTTGTAATAACAATTGTTGCATTTTTAGGTAAATTGTTAAAACTATACTCTCCGCTACTATTAGCAACCGTACCGATATTTGTACCTTTAACTAAAATTGAAGCTCCGGGTATTTCTTTCCCTGCGTCCGTAGTAATACGACCTTTTAGTGTTTGGGCTCTTGCGGTAAAGCTGGAAATAGATAAAAATAGAATAAACCATACCAGAAAATATGGAATACTCTTCCGCTGAAAAATAAGATAGTCGAATTTTTTCATAAGAAATGTTAAATATGATTGTTTTGATAAATTATTTAATCTTCTTGAGATAGAAGACTTTTTTGACGTCGTAAAGTAAGTAGATGAGAAAAAAAATGTACGGCACATATTACCAAACTTGATTCACATATGTTCAAAATGACACGAAATTGTTAAATTATAACAATTAATATTACAAAAAATGGCTATTTATGCATCCAACCTCAATAAAATGGAGGCTTTTATCAATGAAGGCATCAAGAAGTAGCATCTAAACATTGATGCTATTTTAATAGGTAATTTATTTCTAATGTAAGGAATAGGAAGATAATTGGTAAGACGATGAATGATGGGGAAAATATAAATCGCTTAGGGTATTCAGTTCTTTACTACAAGTTTTGAATACCCTAAGCTGTTTAAAGTTGATAATTTAAGAAACCCAAAGTAAATACGCTTTACTAACGTTTAATTATATACTTTCTTTACGATGGCTAGGCTAAGAGTGCATGATTTCTTCTAAAGTGTACATTTTTTTGGTAACGTCTCTTTTCAGCAAAATGTATTGCGAAGGCGAAACATTATATTTTGCTTTGAAGGCTCTTGTAAAATAATTTGGATTAGAAAAACCTACTTCATAACCAATATGAGAAATTTTCATATCGCTTTTCTCTAAAAGCATTGCGGCTCTTTTAAGTTTGATAGAACGGATAAATTCAACAGGGGTTTCGCCTGTCAAACTCAGAATTCTATTATACAGCGTTCCTCTACTAGTATTCATTTTTTTACTCAATTCTGTAATTGATAAATCAGGATTGCTAATATGGTCTTCTACATATTGAGAGATTTTTAACAAGTATTTTTCATCTTCAGAAATAAACTCTTGGTCAGGTACTTCAAGATTGATGTGCTTGCCATAAATATCTTTGAAAGTACTTTTCAAATTCAAAAGGTTATTGATTTTCATGTTTAATACCTGAAAGCTAAATGGCTTGGTCAGATAATCATTTGCACCCGTTTCTAAACCTTTTAATTGATTAATTTCTTCAGACTGAACCGTCAATAATATTACTGGAATATGTTTTGTTCTATTATCTTTCTTTAATTTTTTCACCAAAGCAATACCATCCATATTGGGCATATTTACATCACTCACGATGATTTCAGGATGAGCTGAAAGTGCCTTTTGCCAGCCTTCATTACCGTCAGCAGCTTCAATTATTTTGTATTTTCCTCTCAGACTATCTCGGAGATACGTTCTAATATCTTCACTATCATCAACCAAAAGCAGTACAGGTTTATCAATTTCTGACAGCTCCGAAACTTCTTCATCTTTCGTTTCGTAAATGTCTATTGCTTCTTCAACAACAAATGGGATATTGCTACTTTCTGTCTGTTTTGTTTCAAACAAAGGTAAATAAACAGTAAAAACACTTCCTTTACCTTCTTCACTTTCAACTTTGATATTTCCACCGTGAAGTTTGACAAATTCTTGTGTAATCGAAAGCCCGATACCACTTCCTTGATTAAGGATATTGGCATTGTTGTTTACTTGGTAAAATCTATCAAATATTTTTTCTATGGTATCATCAGCCAAACCAATGCCATCATCTCCAATAATTATCTTAATCCCATTCCCAGCATCAGTTTCAATATGGAAATAAACGTTTCCATATTCATTGGTAAATTTTATTGCATTTGAAAGCAAGTTGAGGAAAATACGTTCCACCTTATCTTTATCAAAAATAGTATAATACGAACTGATGGCACTTTTAAAGTCGAGATGAATATTTTTGCGTTCGGAAATGTATTTAAAGGAATCAAAAATCTCTTTAGCTACCGTAATTAAATCACTTTCATTCGGATTTATCTTTAGTTCATTGTCTTCTATCTTACGGAAATCCATAAGTTGGTTCACAAGATTCAATAACCTTTTGGCATTTCTGTTAATCAGGTTTAAGGTATCAAGTTTTTCAAAACTTTTTTCCTTTAATAAGAGATTTTCAATAGGATTTAAAACAAGAGTTAGCGGTGTTTTTAATTCATGACTTAGATTAGTTAAAAACTTAATCTTCAACTGTTCCAATTCCATTTTTCGTTCGGCTTCGGTTCTTTCTTTTTCGATTAAATGTTTTACATCACGGCGTTCTTGTTCCAAAGCGAATTCATACCTCAATTTCTGAATAGCACTTCTTCTCAGCGTCCAAAAAGTAATTACCAAAATCAATAAATACGCAAAATAAGCATAATAAGTACGCCAAAAAGGTGGATTAACAATAATTTCAATCACTTTTTCGGGAGTATGCCAAGAGCCATCGTCACTTTTAGCTTTCAACCTAAATTTGTATTCCCCAGGGTCTAAGTTGGTGTAAACGGCTGTTGTGACAGATCCAACATGATTCCATTCTTTATCAAAACCCTCCAACATATAAGTGTATTGGCTTTCTTGAGGAGCAGTATAATTCAAGGCTACAAAATCTAGTGAGAAGTTCTGTTTGTAACTTAACTCAATTTTTTTAGCAGTGGTAATGGGTTCAGTAATTTCTGCATTTTCAATCGGTTTAACACTTTTATTCCCAATTTTTAAATCTGTGATGATGAGTGATGGAATATTCCGATTCTTATATAAGTATTTCGGGTTAAAAAAGTTAAATCCTTCATTTCCACCAAAATACATTTCTCCTGTACTCGTTTTTATCCCAGCGCCAATATTAAAATTACTTTGCTGAATACCGTTATGATAAGTATAGTTTTTGAATATCTTTTTTTGAGGGTCGAAAACGCTAATTCCTTTGTTGGTACTTACCCATAATTTTCCAAAATCATCTTCTAATATCTTGTATATCACATCATTGGCAAGTAATTGTTTTACACTGTATTGATGGAATTTTTTACTTTTTTCAACATACAGACATAATCCACCTCCCAAAACACCAACCCATATTTGTCCAAATTTATCGCAATGAACAGCCTGTACAATGTCTAATGGAAGGTTGCTATTATCATGTCTAAAAAAGTTAATTTTGTTTAATGTTGGATTGTACATCGCCAAGCCACTGCCTGTTGCTCCAATCCATATATTCCCCTTTTTATCTTCATCAATAGCAGTAATATAGCCATTCGTTGATATGTTTCGGACATTCTTTTGATTCAATATTTCATTAAAATGAAGTAAAACACCCGTTTGTGTATGATACTTATAAAACCCATTTCCATTAGTACCAATCCAAACATTTCCGAGTTTATCTACTTTCAAACAATTGATAGGAATATTGGCATTGTCTGTTTTACTTTTCGGAATATTAATATTCTTTATAGTGTTGTTTGATAGATTCATCACATAGATTCCATAAAGTGCAGTTCCTATCCATAATTTGTTAGCCGAATATGCCAGAGATAAAATAGCATCTTTTTTTCTCTCTTTTCCAAACAGTGGAATTTCTTTGATAAGCTTCGTATTTCTATTGAAAAGATTGAGTCCATTCTCATCTGTACCGATAAAAATATCTCCATCAGGGCCTTCTGCAAAGGACGAAACAGCGCCAGCACTAAAGCCATTTACATCCAGCGGATTAAACCTTAAATGGTTGAAAAATGCTAGGTTGGTATCATATTTGTTTACTCCACCCTGAATTGTACCAATCCAATAAATGCCTCTATCATCTAAGTAAATATCTTTTACTGAACGCCCAACGAAACTTCCTACGCCACTATACTTTTTTGACGTCAACTTATCTACTCGAAACGTTTTACCAGTGTTTGGGTTAAAAATGTTTAGTCCATCTTCTGTTCCTACCCATAATTTCCCATCTTTATCGAAAGCAATTTTATAAATGCTATTATTGCTGAGTGTTTGAACATCAGAATCAATACCTTTAAAATGTTTAAAAGTCTTGTTTGCTACATCCATTTTATTCAGCCCTTCACCTGTACCAACCCAAATATTCCCAACCTTGTCTTCTACCAAAGAACGTACAATATCATTTGAAATAGTTAATGGATTTTCTCTACTATGTACAAAACGAGTGAAATTCCCATTTTGGGGATTAAGCAAATGTAAACCAGCATTAGTACCAACCCAAATCCTATTTTTACTGTCTTCAAATACAGATAAAATTACATTAGAGTTTAACTGATCTTTTCTCTGCGGATTGGCTTTATAAGTAATTATTTTTTTTGTCTTGGGATTAAAATAATACAAACCAGCGTATGTACCAACCCAAATATTTCCGAGATCATCTGCTTGTAAACTTCTAATCCAGCCTAATTTACTAAAATCATAATTGATAAAATTGTTTAAACTTCTATTGTATAACGACAGCGTAATGTTCGTTCCAATCCATAGATTTCCCTCTTTGTCTTCTTGCATAGCCGTAACGACCCCTCTCCCAATAGTAGAGGAATCTGTTTCGCTATGGCGATACACTACAAAATTTTGCCCATCAAATTTATTTAAGCCATCATCGGTTCCAAACCACATAAACCCATACTTATCTTTTAAGATAGTATTTACAGTATTGGAAGAAAGCCCAGTTTTGCTATTGAGATTGATAAAATTATAGTTTTTTACTTGTCCAAAAGATTGTTCGAACAACAAAAGTAAAAATACTAGGAGGTATTTATTTGTCATGATTAATCAAGTTATTTACTTACACAATAGAAACAATATCTATTCGAAAAGCAAGTATTTAAAAGAGGCTATATAAAACAAAAATAATTATCACCCTTAACCTTTGATTGAGGCAAATGAAAAACAAAATGTGTAAAACAGACACAAATGTAAGAATACATATCAAAACACTCACAATATTGTTTAAAATAATATTATAAAAATATAATTTTTACTCCGATTTCTACAAAACTTGCTAAAGCTAATATTTAAGGAAGAAAAGGTAGTCGCAAGCGAGATATGACCAAAGAAGGAAAACACAAAGTAATATTAATTACAAAAAAAGGCAAAATGGTGTGAACCAAATTGCCTTATAAATCGAGTATCAAAAAACGACGTATTGGAAGTTTAAGACATCAGTGTATTTCACCTAGCCAAAATAATCATCCCTAATCCTAAAAGGTAGAAAAGTAACATTATATTCAATAGAACATTCGTGCTTTTACTAGCATTTTTGAATTCCTTCCAAACATAAATTCCCCAAATAGCTGCTACAATGGTCGCTCCTTGGCCAAGTCCATACGAAATGGCAGGCCCAGCTTTTCCACTAGCAATAATATTGAATGCCATACCCAAACACCAAATCGTTCCGCCCAAAATTCCCATACTATGACTTTTGAAACTTCCTTGCCAATATGCCTTATAATTGAGCGAATCGCCTACAAACGGACGATAAATCAATATAGTGTTGAATATAAAGTTGCTTAATAATATGCCGATGGCAAAAAAGAAAATAGCCGTATAGGGACTCAATTTACCAACTTCTGGTACTTCAAAATCTGGAAACATGGCATTGGCTACGTATTTATAAAACAAGCCCATCAACAAACCACTTATTACTGACAGTGCCAATCCCTTCGTTGAAACTTTATTACTTGCCGAAGAGGTACGATATACCTTTGCATTGAGTAAAATTGCCAGCGTGATAAGCCCAACTCCTATCGTCAAAAGTATTCCATTGCCTAGTGGATGGTCTAAATAATTAACAATTACCCCAATGACTAATGCTAAACCAATACCTACAGGAAATGCTACCGACATCCCTGCAATTGCCATTGCAGCAGTTAGTAAGATATTGGCAGCGTTGAAAATAATGCCACCAATAATGGCAGAACCCATATTCTCATTAGAAGCCTGCTGGAAATCACTAAAGAAATCCCTTCCTTTTTCACCATGACTCCCAAGTGTAATTGCCAAAATAAAAGCGGTTAGTAGGATACCTACTACATAATCCCAATAAAAAAGCTCGAAACGCCAGTTGTTTGCTGTGAGTTTTTGAGTATTTGCCCAAGACCCCCAGCAGAGCATCGTAATTAGACAGAAGAATACAGCCGTAGAGTAATTTTCAATGATAAACATATTTTCTACTATTGAGTGGTTTATTGTTTTGGTTTGATAGGCTGACCAAATCTAAATACATTTTCATTGGCTATACTATTGGGTTGGTCACTATAAATTAAAATATCTGTTATTCTACAATCGTGTTCAGCAGAAGGGTTCAATAATTTTAAGGATACAGTATGTTTTCCTTTTGGGAGCTTGTACTTCCATGTCAACTCATGTCTTCTGGTAGTAAATGAAGTGGGTAATTTTGCTGTTTCGAACAGTTTGCCGTCTATATATACTTCCATCTCAAAAACATAATTACTAGTTGATGCCCATTTTGCTGTTTCGCCTTTTACAACAAAGCCTGTTCCTTCAAAATCAAAGGAATATTCATCTTTCAAAGATTTGTACACATACTTTCTATCGATAGGATAAGTGTTGTCAAAACTTTTTTCAAAAGGTACTGCTACTGGTATTTGTATTGGAATCGTTACAGATTCTTTGAGAACCTTCCCTCCATTACGTTCTATATTTAAAAGAGCATGTTTGTAACCAACTTCATAAACCTTGTTCAAAGACGTAGAAGTATATTTAAAGTCGATGTCTTCCGCTTCTTTCAAGCCCATTTTCCAATAAGCTGGAATGGCATCATAGCCCAAGATTGTTCCTAAAATTCCTCCTGCCGAAGACGGATTGCAATCAGCGTCTTGTCCACAACGTGTAGTGATTTCCATCGTTTTGGTAAAATCACCATTGCCATACAATAGTCCTACTACAACATAGGCAGAATTAATAGTAGCATCAATATTAAAAGGGGCAAAAACGCCATCTGGACAACCTACATCTTGCGACCATTTATTTTGAATTTCATACCAAGTTCTTTTCCAGTCGTTCGGATACATTTTATGCCATTTAATCACATCCGCAATGCATTTATAATAATTGCTTTCTTTAGGAACAGTTTTTAACGCTTCCTGAACCACATAACGAACATCTTTTGAGACAAAAGCCAAAGCATAACAAGCCCCTAAATAAACACCGCCGTAATAGCCATCACCATAATTCATAATATGCCCGATTTTATCAGAAATTTTAGAAGCAGTATTTGGCATGGCAGGAGACATTAAACCTGCAAAATCGCATTCAATTTGATAATCAATACAGTCAGCATGTGGATTGTTTTCCCAATAACCTGATTGCGGGGGCATGATTCCGTTCAAAATATTACTTCGCCCTACTTGATTAGCATGCCAAAGCGCATAGCCTGCGTTGGCATAAGCCTTCGCATGAGAATTCACTGGGGCATCGAGTCCTTCTTTTTCAAAAACTTCTACAAAGGTCAAATCCATGTATAAATCATCGTAAAGTCCGGGATTTTCTAGCATCATTTTTTTGAGATAACCATCATACCAAGGTACAGGTTGGTATTCGTTGATGATTGTCCCATTGTATTTGAATTCCATCGGCCCTCCGAAGGTTACGCCAATGGTTTGTCCAGCCCAACCGCCCTTTATTTTATTTTTAAGGTCTTTCTGAGAAATGGTAATTGTTTTTGCCATCTGAGCAATGCTACAGCATGCTGTAGAAAGTAAAGCAATCAATAATAGTATTTTCTTCATGTGTATCAATCTGATTTTCAATAGTTTTTGTTTAAAATAATGACAAAAAAGTCAACAGTAATAACGTTAACTCACCATTAATTCCTTGCGATATGGAATAGAAGACTGTGCTCCCATCTTTTTGACCGAGGCTGCTGCTGCTTTGCAAGCAAACTGTACGGCTTCTTTCAACGACATTTTTTCAAATAAGCCTACTGCCAAAGCACCATTAAAACAATCTCCAGCGGCAGTTGTGTCAACAGCTTCTACTTTTACCGAAGCGACCATTCCTTCAAACTCATCAGATAAAATATATGCTCCTTTTGAGCCACGTGTAATCACTACATTCTTCACTCCTTTTTCTCTGAGAATATTAGCGGCTTTTCGGAGTCCATCCTCATTGACCACAGATATTCCCGTAAGGATTTCTGCCTCCGTTTCGTTGGGGGTAATTACTGTTAAGTATTTTAAAATCTCCTCTTTGAGCGGAGTTGCTGGAGCAGGGTTCAGAATGATAGTCGCTTCGGTTTGATGAAATTTATTAACCACATATTCCACCGTTTCAAGGGGTGTTTCTAGCTGCATCAATATTAAATCATCCTTTTCAAATATTGCACTGGCTTTGTCTATGTTGGCGGGTGATAGAAAAGCATTTGCCCCAGGAGCAACCGTAATGCAATTTTCTCCTTGCATATCTACGTTAATTAAGGCAACACCCGAAGGTTGTTCTGCATCTGTAAACACAAAATCTGTTTGAATCCCTTCTTTTTCAAATTGTTGTAAAGCCATTTTCCCAAAAACATCATTGCCAACTTTACAGATAAAAACCGTCGGACAGCCTAATCTAGCAGATGTAACGGCTTGATTTGCTCCTTTCCCTCCCGGGTTCATCAAAAATTTCCCACCCATTACTGTTTCACCGGGCAAGGGTAATTTTGGTGCTTTTATCACCATATCTGTATTTGAACTACCAATTATAATAATCTTACCCATTTGTATTCTTTTTTTTATACAAAAATACCTTTTATTAATTCAATTAAAAGTAGAATTTATATTATTTTTAGTTATGGCTAAAAATGATATTATTAACCTTTATTTGTATTTTTAGTGATTTAAATCGACTAATAATTATATAATATAAATATGGCTAAGTCTGAACTCTTACTTTTATATAAATTAATACAATCTTTATCAAAAGCAGAGAAAAGGTATTTCAGGTTAACGACGCAAATGCAAGAAGGGGCTAAAACTTTTATGCAACTTTATGATATTCTGGATAGTTGTTCAAATTTTGACGAAGAGGTAACTCAACGAGTAGCCAATGAACTCATGTCAAAATCTATAGAACCAGCAAGAAAGTATTTGTATGCCAATATTTTAAAAAGTCTACGATTATTTGAAGAGGAAAATTCGCTTGAAAGTCAGCTTTTGAATATGATTCAGGAATGTAAAATTCTATTCAACAAAGGACATATTGATTTGTATAACAAGCGATTAGCCAAAGCCATTCAGCTTGCTATTAAACATGATAAACATCTTTTTTACTTACTACTTAGCAAATTAGAACTACAAAACTTGGTGAGTTTACAGTTTTCAGACATCACGGAGACGGAACTTATACGTAAGCAAGAACAATTCAAAACCTTGTTAAAACAGGAAAATATCCATCATGAGCAAGCAATGCTTTATGAAATACTATGGTTTAGGTATCTTAAAAACGGGATGGTCAGAAGTTCGGCGGATATTGAAAAGCTCAATGATTTATTGTTGGAAGAAAGTCAGATTTTACAGCAATCAAGACAAAAAACATTTGAGTCAAAACGATTGCACTTACAGTTTCAATCTACTTACTTTTTGGCTGTAGGTAATTCAAAAGGAAGCATTGCTATTTTTTATGAGTTGATAGCTTTATTTGAGCAACATCAAACGCTTTGGATAGACAACCCAATGTATTATATCTATTGCATTGAAGGTATTTTAACCGATTTAAGAGCCATGGAAAAATGGGAAGAGATGGCTTTTTTCATAGCGAAACTCCAAAACATTCCTGCGCTTAACGAAAGTACCAGATACTATTTACATGTGCTTATTTTTTCATATCAAGTTAACCTTTATAACGATTTAGAGCAAACCCATCAAGCACTTGCATGGGTAAACAGCCAGCTAAACGAAATACAAAAAAGCATAGGGCAGGTACCCGCCAAGCTTCAAATAAAAGCTTATTATACCTTGGCGAGGCTTTATTATTTCACAAAAGATTATACAGTAGCACTGCAATATGTCAATGAGATTCTAGCTGTTTTTCAAGAAGACCTCGGTACATCATTATATGCTGAAATCAGGATATTGAATTTATTGATTCATCATCGTTTGGGTAATTTTGATTACTTGAGTTATGATTTGGTATCGCTAGAACGAAAATTGAAAATCGAAAAGAAATACCATGCCCTTGAAAAAGTAATCATTCAAGTATTCAGAAATGTATTTACATTGAATAGTCGTTCTCAAAAACTATGGAACACGTTTAATGACCTCTCACAAATGCCCTATCATCAACCCATTATCAAAAACCTAAAATTAGATAAATGGGTATATTGTCAATTGTTTGAGAAGCATCGAAATGAATAAATCTATCCTCAATTAAGCATTATATCTCTTTTTCAATAAATTCATCATAAATACATTAATCTCCCATTGGTTAGCTACAGGCATTTGAGTATAAGGCAATACGGGCATGTAAGTAGCTGGGCCAAATTCTGTAGTGACAGTCAGCTGTGTACCTTGTTGTCGATGCGTTGCTACAACTTTGTCCCACCAAGATAAATGTGTTTGTAGTACTTCTTCCCATTCTGGAGCACGTGGGTCATTTACCTGTGGCCCTTCTGGGTGGCCGACTCTACTATGAATATGATTAGCATGAGCAATTGCCTTAGTTACAGCGTCCTGCTGATCAGCTAATAATGACTCGTGAACGTTGCACCAATGAGAAATATCTAAACAAATCCGCAAAGCTGGGATTTGATTTAGATATTCCTGCGTAATGTGGGCAGCAAAAAGACTTTTGCCTCGATGAGTTTCATGAATAATTTTAATGCCTGTTTCCTCAGAAATCCTACTGGCTAGCTCAAATAACTGCTTGTTTTGTTCAAAAGTAAAGTAGTCTTTTCCAGTTTGACAATTAATGAAAATAGGCTTAGCCGAAATAAGGTTTCTCAAATACTTTTCATAGTTATCAGCATGTTCGCCTAAATCTTTTTCATGAGATTGCCAATATTGACCGATAAGCTCAAGATCAAAATCATTTAAGGTAGCCAGTATTTCAGCTTTTTCTTTTTCGTCAAAAGGTAAAGCCATTTCTACACCATCGTATCCTGCTGTCTTTACATTTTGACAAAAAGTTTCAAAAGGAAGCAAATTGCCCCACTGAGGAGCATAAAATTTAATATTCATGAGTTAGAGTTTACAAGTTACTGCCATTAATTTAGTATTATATTTACTTCAAAGCAACATCTGCTTCTTTTACTAAAAATTCAGCTTCGTCTTCTCTTAATCCTGAAGTTTTCCAAGTTAGCAATGCTTCATCTGGCACAATATCAATCGGTGTAATACTAGAATTAGAAGAAGCCGAATCGTTATAAGGAATATTAGAAGCACGATTGTAGCAAGAAATCATCGACCAACGAGGTTTATCAGAAAGGTTAGCTTCTGAGCGGTGTAAAAGATTGCTATGGAAAAGCAACACATCTCCTCCTTGTAACTCCACATAGATTAATTCCATCGTTTTTAGGGCTAAATCCACATATCTCTGTGATGCACCTACTTGCTCACCCGAAAAACCATGTTCTACTCTCCCCATTTTATGCGAGCCTTTGATAACTTGTAAACAACCATTTTCTTGATTTGCATCTGTAATAGCAACCATTACCGACATCATTTGGTCGGGCAATAAAAACTCATTTTTATACCAATAACCATAGTCTTGGTGCCATTCCCAAGCCCCGCCTACTCGTGGCTCTTTTTGCATCAACTTAGAATGAAAATGACAAACCGATGCGTCTCCATCAAGTAATTTATCTACTGTACTAACTAAACTTTGGCTTCTAGTTAGTAATCCATACACATCGTCGCCAGGCTTATACCACAACGAAAGCTTACTTCTTTTACCCGAGCTATCGTTTACATTAATAGCATTTTTACTCATGATACTATCGTCTATTGCAATTTGGTATAATTTTGAAACTTCCTCTTGGTTAAAGAAACCTTTTAGAATCAAGTATCCATCTTGATTGTATTGCTCTATCTGAGCAGCTGTTAATGATTGTTTTCCCATGTTCTTATTTTTTTAATGTTCCTTTATTGCTTAATTACTTCAAATAGTTCTCCGTTATATTTTTCATTGATTTTTACTTTAAATCCAATAGACGATAATTGGCTCCCTGTCATCTGAATGATTTTCTTGCCAGAAATTGCTTGTTTGACAAGGTAGGTTTTGTCAGGCTGTAAGGATGTGATGAATATTTGTCTTTCACTTTCCAAACTTCCATGCTTAAATATGCCTATTATTCCTCCAGATTTTGTTTCTGTATTAATGCGCTGAAATCCATCCCATTGTCCTTCTTTAGGCTCACCCAAACCTGCTAAATCTTGCCTGTAGCTCATGATTTGATGTTTGTTTTCCATTAATTGCAACCAATCTGCATAGGTTCTATACTTCTTAAAATCTGGAGCTGATAGTTTTCTTGGGTCACCCAACATGATAGGCAAAGCACCTGCAAGCGATTTTATGTGCATTTCCCAACCTGTATCTTGCATCTCAGGGTTTCCAATAACTAATGCTGTTGCTGGAATAGCAGGCGAACGCCACCATGCCATATTTCTTACTCTTAAATCGACATTTTCTTGAGGCGGACCGTAAAAATTAGATAGCCAATTTCCTTCTGCATGTTTCAGCATGGCATAATCTATCAATTGTAAACCACCCATGGTTTCAAAGGTACAGTCGATAAATAGGGTTGGCTTGGTCGCATGCAATTCGTCAAAAAGCTTCCATACACGTTCATAGTTTACATAAAATGACTCGTGTTGATCTTTATGATTAGCATGATTGGTAGCGTAACAGCCTGTATTTTTATGACCAAATCTGTAAGGACTTGTAACAACCGTAAAGTCGAGTTTTAAATATTCTAGTCCATATTCTAAAGACAATTTCATCAAAACATTTTTAATATAATCGTACCAACCTGTACTAAAGCAAGCCGTTCGCATTTTTAAATCATTCTCATGCAAATTGGCAGGCTGTTGATTTTCATCTAATACAAACCATTCTGGATGCTCTTGATACACTTTGCTATCTGGTGAAGCACTACCGACACTTACCCATAAACCGGGTTTCATCCCTAACGATTTGATATAATCGAACACAGGTTTTAAACCATTAGGAAATTTCTTCTTATCAATAATCCAATCTCCATAGTTATCATTCCAGCCATCGTCTATTACAAACTCTTTCATACTAGCATCTGCGGCCGCCTTTGCTAATTCCATGACCAATTTTTCATTAATATCTTTGCGAAAAGGTATCCATGTATTATACACAAAAGTTGGTTTTTGTGATAATTCAGAGAGACGTGTGCCTAAATGTTTTCGCACAAAGTCTGGTACAGCCGTATTAAGTATCTCGTCGGGGTCTTTATGATTATTATAAACCATCGTAAAAACTTGTGGTGACTCAAAGCTTTCGCCTTGCTGAAGGTATTTTCTGAAAGGAAACTGAGCATCTTTATGGGTTAAACCACTACAAATAGTAGGTTCTTGCCAAAAGACAGATGTATGTTTAATTACACCAGCAGCTTCATTACCAATGACCACCCCCTGTTGCCAATCGCTATTATGTACTGTCAGCAATGCATCTTGCATATTTCCATCATAAGGACCAATAGAACGTCTTCTTCCATAATCATGGCAAATCCAACTAAAGGTTGTGGCAAAATATCCTGTAATATTAAACTTCTCAACATCTACAGATTCTAAAGAAACGCTTTTGTTTGATAAATTCTTAATGACCAAATTTTTACGAATCACAGGTAAGTTAGGGTACAACAGATATTTAATGGTAAGTTCAATTTGTTTATCTTCACTTAATAACTTGACTGCCACTCCATCGCCTTGCTTAGTATCTGTAATTTTTTGGATACCTGTTAAAGTCCAATTATTTGTTCCTGCATAAACTTTGTCATTAACCTCAAATTGAAATTCTGGATTAACCTTTTCAAAGTACTTGAACTCTCCTACTACGGGTTTATAAGTAGTAGTCCCAAAACTGCCTGATAATACAGGTAATTTTATATTTCTCTGGACAAATCCATTGTTTAATACCAATTCATCAGTAGTCCACTTTGCATAAGATTGTTGTGCTTTTACAAAGCTTGTGCTCAAAACATTAAATAGTATAATTACTATCAAGATAGTATTTTTAAGTACGTCGTAATGAACACAATAAGTGTTTTTGATTCGCTGAAAGCTGTATTTACTTAAATCCATTTTGTATTTTTGTATGTAATATTTTTTATATTTTATTGATACAAAATTCGTTTTTTCAAAGAAATAATAACTAAACAATTTTATTAATTACATGGATTATTTTACTTTTATAAAAATTGAATAATACAATATATTTATGCAAAAAAGTAGAGGCTTTGAGGGAGAATTAATTATAGAAATTCCTACCCTAGCAATTAATAAAAGTAGAGCATTGCCCTTAATTCATTCCCTTTATATTACCCGTATGGGATTTTATCCCAAAGCGCTACACCATTACTACCAACGTCCGCTCGGTATTTCAAAAGTCATTTTGATTTACTGTACGCATGGAAAAGGACGGATTCAGATTCAGAACAAAATAATCAGTATTTCGGCTGGAGAAATATTTGTTATTCCTAAAAATGTACCTCATTCTTATGTGGCTGATGCTCAGAATCCTTGGACAATTTATTGGTTTCATCTCGACGGAAATAATGTCAATGATGTTGTAAAGGCTATTATGAATGATAGTGTCGAAAGCGTTCAAGTTGGTTTTTCCAATGAGCGTAATCAATTATTCAAACAGATTTCAAATACATTATTAAAAGGTTATAGTGCTAATAATTTGCTGTTTGCCAACCTTTCGCTATCTTATTATTTATCTACTTTTATTACGACAGAACATTTTCAGCGAGTAAATGACACTCACCCCGTAATTAGTTCTACCGATAAAGCCATCAAGTTTATGCAAGAAAATCTTGCTAATACGCTTACTCTTGAAGAGATTGCTCAATCGGCACATCTTTCTATCTCCTTTTTCTCTAAAAAATTCAAAGAAGATACTGGCTATGCACCCATTGAGTATTTCAATCATTTAAGGATTCAGAAAGCTTGTCAATTACTTCATTTCACTGCTTTGCGTATCAATGAAGTAGCCTCAGCAATTGGTATCGATGACCCTTTTTATTTTTCAAGATTATTCAAACAACAAATGGGTGTTTCGCCTGTTTTGTACCGCAAAGGCGAAACCAATAGTTGACTACCATTTAAACCAATGTTGATACTTCTACAATATCGCCCGTCGTTTTTTTCTTTAGAATCACTTTTTTATCTCCATTAGGAAGCAGTTCTTCTTTTACCAACCAATGGTCATTATCATATTCTTTGTAAACAGAAGGTTTCGTTTGTCCAGTCAATCCTCTCCAGATAGGTAGTTGCACAGTTTCCCATTGTTTGCTTTTTGCAGAGACAAAAGCCGCATCTAAAATGGCATTTACTACATATCCATCATAAAATGTTTCCTGAGGTTCTCGATGGTTTTCAATGGCATCAAACATATCGGTAAACATATTTGGGTATCCCAACTCGTGAGCTTCGTCACCTACAGGAAATAACCAACCATTATTTACTTCGGCTTTTTCAGCAACATAACCTGCTCCTTTGCCTGTACTAAAAACTTCAAAACCTGTGCGTAAAAAACTATTGAGCCAAATAGAACCTTCTGTACCGACTACCTCGTCTCGTAAATCCATGCCCCCTCTGAAAGTCCAGCTTACTTCAAACTGACCAATCGCTCCGTTTTCAAATTTCACTAACCCAATAGCATGGTCTTCCGCTTCAATTGGGTGTACCTGAGTATCAGCCCAACACATTACTTCAATGGGTTTTATATCTTTCCCAATAAAATTTCGACTGATTTCTACACAGTGACAAGCTAAATCGATGATAGCTCCGCCACCAGATTTTTCTTTGTCCCAGAACCAATCACTATGTGGACCAGGGTGTGCTTCCCTTGATTTTGTCCAGAGTACTCTACCAATACTACCTTGTTGTATGCTAGCTACTGATTTTAAGAATTTGGGCGTATAGCATAAATCTTCAAGATAACCTGCAAAAATACCTGCGTCTTCTACTAAATGTAACATTCGTTCAGCTTCGGCTGCTGTTCTGCCTAAAGGTTTGGTACATAATACATGTTTTTTAGCTTTAGCACAGGCACTTACCGCTATTTCATGCAAATGATTAGGCAATGAAATTAGCACAACATCTACTTCTGGATGGTTGATGGCTTCTTCCATATTATCAGTAAAATGCTGTAAATGATAATCTTCTGCAAAGCGTTTTGCTTTGTCGATATTACGAGAATACACCGTATAAATAAAGTCTTTTCTTCTTTGGGCATGCAGTGAAGTAGCATAAAAGCGAGCGATAAAACCCGACCCCAACATGGCAATTTTCATGAGCTAAATAGTTATTTAAGATAATTTCATTTTCTCGGCATCCCAATTCAATGCTTTGTTTTTTTCAGCACTAATATTACAAGCGATAGATGGCCCCGCTGTTCTTAGTCCAAAAGTGGCATCCTCCAAAACAGGTGTATTCGAGCGTATTCCATTAAAAAAGCAAATCATATGGTCTACTCTGTCATCATAATTAGCAGGTGCTGTAAATTCTATGGTTTTTCCCATGTCAAAACCTCCCATGGTATTGCCATATTTTTCTTTGTACCATTTTTTATAGTCTTCTTTTTGTTGAGCTGAAAAACTATCGAAAGAATCATACCCTCCGAAACCAGGGGCTGCACTTCTTTTCAATGTTCTAACTTTAAAGTCGTTCCAACCAACTTCTATTGAACCTTCTGTTCCAATGAGTTTTATGCCAAAACCATTTTTCCCTTCACCACTTGCCAAATTAATACGGGTGTATAATTGAAAAGAAGATAATGTGGGCGTTTGAGGATAAGCCATAAATGAGTTGATTAAATCATAGGCATCTCTTCCATCTTTCCAATAGTTTACTTCTCCTAATGCAAATATCTTATTTGGACCTATCGAACCTGTGATGGTGTGTAAGCCTGTCAGTAAATGAACCACTAAATCGCCAGCAGAGCCAGTACCATAATCTTTAAAATTTCGCCATCTGAAAAAACGCTCTGCACTGAAAGGAACCTTAGGGGCATTGCCTAGAAATTTATCAAAATCAATGGTTTCTGGCGAAGCATCTGTTGGTATAGAATATTGCCACGCTCCTTTGGCATCGGTTCTATCACAATAGGCCTCTACATAACTCAACTCGCCAATTACTCCTTTTTCAAAGTGTTTTTTGGCTTCTAGAACAGCTAAACTACTTGCTCGTTGACTCCCGACTAAAAAGACCTTCCCTGTTTTCTTTTGAGTTTCAATAATAGCATGCCCATCTTCTATTTTCTGAATCATTGGCTTTTCACAGTATACATGTTTACCTGCATTCATGGCATCAATCGCCATTTTTTGGTGCCAATGGTCTGGTGTACAAATCAATACGGCATCTATATCTTTTCTGGCTAATATTTCTCTGTAATCTTTGGTGGTGAAAATGCCATTACCCCATTTTTCCTTGGCTCTATCTAAACGACCAGTGTATAAATCACAAACAGCTAGTAATTCTACTCCATCAACTTTAAGAGCGGCATCCGTATCGTAATGTCCAATAATCCCCGCACCAATTAATCCAATTCTGATTTTATCATTAGCACTAATTTTAGTAGTAGGAATCTGTTTTCTGTGTAGCACTTCTTCATGAGCATTTACACCAGTAGTGCCAATGGATATTGCGGCTACTGAGCCACCCATGTTCTTTAAAAATTTTCTTCTTGAATTTTCCATTTTGTTAAATAAAAGGTTTTCTAAATTGAATAATGTTAAACCCTATCCTAAGAATGTTTCTTTAACAGCCGAAAGTCCTTTAATATGAGCACTGACGACATCCATAGTATTGGGCGAGTTGGGTTCTAAACATTGTTCTATCACAATGTGTGGATGGATATTCATTTTCGTGAGTTCTTTGGCTAATCTGGTATAATCTATATCACCTTGAGCGGTAAATGTTTCTGCCCATACACCCCCAATCGATTGCCGAACATGCAACTCAGCTATTCTTTTTCCATATAGCTTCAATACATCAAATACGGCTACTTCTGAGTTGTCGGAACCTCTGTAAACCCAGTGTACATCAAAACAAAAAGAAACATTTTGAGGAGTGGTATTTAGCAGTATATGATGAAATTCTCTTGCACCTGCTTTTAGCTCGACGTCATGGGTGTGATAAGCCAATGTTAAACCTCTTTGTCTCAGTTCTTTGCCCAATGTTTCCATCGCCTGTGCTTGAAGGTTCAACTGTGTATCATTTTTCAATTCGTTTGAACCCCATTTTATCGGACTTGGGTTGGTTACAATAATTTTTGTTCCATAGTTTTTAACTACATCTGCAATGGCTATTATCGCATTGATAGAGGTTTTGATTGCCTCTTTTTCATGTAAAACACTATTGACATAAATAGAAGGCAATGCGATACCATATTTATTAAGTACAGGAATTAATTGTTGAGCCATTGCTGGACTTTCAATATTTGGCTCATACGCTTTTATGCCTGTTTTGACAAACTCAGAAAAATTTTGTTCTAGAGTATCACCCCATTTTTTATGAGCTCTATTATAGAAAGTAATCCAATTATAGCTGTTACAGGAGATAGGTAAATGATGATAGCTACGCTTTGCCAAAGCCGTTGATGCTATGGAAATAGCGGGTATAAAAGCTAAAAAATTACGCCTATTTAATACATTTTTTTTCATACTTAATAAGTAGGATAATACCGTTTTAGGTTATTAACATAAATTAATACACAAAAAAACAATGAATAATATTATATTGCCACCATAAAATAACTTTTACCGATACTATTTTGACCCATTTGAAAATATCTAAGCATGCAGTCTTCCAAAAGCTTCCTTTAGCCACAGGAAGTTCGTTTATTATTGGCCGTTATGAGTCGCCAAACTTTGAAACGCCTTGGCATTTTCATAAAGAGTATGAACTGGTTTATTGCGAAAAAGGCTTTGGAAAGAAATTTATTGGAGATAATTTCTCTTCTTATCAAGAAGGAGAAGTGGCATTTATTGGTAAAAACGTACCTCATTTATTCAAGGCTGACGATTCTTTTTATCAGGAGGACAATCCTATAAAACCGTGCTCAATAGTAATTCAATTTTCAGAAGATTTTTTGGGAAGTGACTTTTTTAATAGTCCTGAAATGACAAACATGAAAAAGGTATTGCTATTATCAATGAATGGTTTGCTTGTGTTGGGAGGAGCTAAGGAAAAAATCAAGCAAATCATGATAGAGATGCTTAACCTAGGGAATGTCGGGCGACTTAGTAAGCTTATCGAAATCTTTGCTATCCTTTCAAATGGACAAGAATTACAGCCTATTTCGGTAAATACCATTAGTGGTATCAATATCAATGATAGCTTAAAAATGAATAAAGTATTGGAATATGCTTTGTTACATTTTAAAGATGACATCTCTATTACAGAAGTTGCTGGGATAAGTAATCTTTCAGAATCAGCTTTTTGTAGGTATTTTAAATCTCGTACACAAAAAACTTTTTTGAGTTTTGTCATCGAAATGCGCCTCGCTGAAAGTTGTACACTCTTGCAAGAAACCAATAAGTCTATCCTTGAAATTTGCTATGAATGTGGATTTAAAAATCTGTCTAATTTCAATCGCCTATTTCGAAAGCAATTCAAACAAAATCCGATGGAGTATAGAAGACAAACTGGAAGATGATTAGAATCTATCATTCATAAAAGGTTCTAATCAATAAACTATTTTTTAAGGCTAATCAAGGATTTATCGGCAATCAATATCGGAGCATCATACACTGGAATATCATTAAAAATGTATTTGGCTCCTACCTTTTTCCATTGATTATCAGGTATTTCATAAACCAATCCTGTAAGAATATCTACATAAACAGGTTTGTCAAAATTACCATTGAGGATAGTGAAATTTACATTTTTTGTCAAATTGGTATTAGTTGGAATAGCTTCATCCAACCAAATGGTAAATACTTGCTTTTTAGATTGCGTATGTTCGTAGCCATATACTGCCAAACTCCTGTCGGTTTCCTTATTATACTTTACTTCATCTGCTTTTAATGGAGTTTCGACATTATGAGTAGGTTCTATATTTTTAATTCGTTGGAGGGTATTATCAAAAACAGAAGCAACATTTTGCATCGCATAATAGGCTATTTTAGGACGAATAACCCTGTTTAGAGAATCTGCTTCTAAAATACCTTTCACATTCTTTTTATTAATAGGCCCGTTCATTACTCCGTAATTCATCTCGACAATACCAAGAATGCTCGATTCTATATCATGTCCTAAATCTCCTAACATTCTACGTACATTCCATTTGGCTTGTGAAACTTCAGTCCAATCATAGTCTCCCAATGCCCCACGTCCATATCCACTTGACGAAGGAGCGCCATTTTCGCCTTGACGCAATTTTATAGTTGGGGCATATTTATCTAAAATCTGTTTCAAGGCTGCTACATGAGCATAATTAGCGTCAGGATTATAGACATAATCATGGTAAGTCATATTATCAAAAAGACTCATCTTCCCTTTTTCATAGATTGTTTTGAAAAATAAATCAGCATATTTTAAATCAATATGCCCCATTGCCAAGCCTGATATTTTAGCCTTGGGCTGATGCTTTTTGATAATCTCTGCCGTTCTAATATTCAATTCGGCTACTTTCTCAGGAAGGTTGATTTCATTATCTCCAAAATTTGGCTCATTCCAAATTTCCCAGTCGCTTACTTTTCCTTTATAACGTATAACCAAGGCTTCAACCCATTTGTCCCATGCTTCTAGTGCTTCAGGCGAAGTAGGTATTCCTGCACTTAAATTAATGCCACCGCCACCTTGATATATTGGGTTACCATATGATGTCTCTAACCACGGTTGAAATCCCTGTTGGTGGGCATCGTCAATAATTTTATCTAGCCATTGCCAATCATATTTACCTTTTACTTTTTCGGTTTTCGCCCAACCAGCTTGCATTCTTAATCGTTTGATACCCAAAGGAGCGATATATGTCTTGTATTGATCATAGTCAGCCATATCTCGATCAAGGGTTTCACA
Source organism: Arcicella lustrica (assembly GCF_034930985.1). Lineage (NCBI taxonomy): Bacteria > Pseudomonadati > Bacteroidota > Cytophagia > Cytophagales > Flectobacillaceae > Arcicella > Arcicella lustrica. Next base: position 246,220 of record NZ_JAYGIM010000011.1, on the reverse strand, counting down.
GCCAATAATCCAATTTGAAGAGGCAATTTCCTGTGTACTCCTAGGTCTTAATACTCCCTTTTTTATGAATGATATTTTCAACTCAGGCATGATGTTATGCTTAGATGTCTCCATGTTCTGAGCATCTACAGCAACCACATTAAGCACCAAATAACATACTATCAGCAAACGATGAAGGTATTCATAAAAGTTTTTACTTTATTAAACATGAATGTATGGAAGTCAGTATTATGAGAGAATACTGACTTCATCACACTATTGAAAATCCTAGAAGTTATATTTTACTTTCCTTTTAGCTTTTCCTGTAACCAATTATTCATTTTTTCTCCCTGTTCTGGATAAGTCCAGTGACCAGTATCAAGGGCTAAGAATAACTCTTTGGGTGCAGTAATTACATTGTAGGCTGCATACATAGATGTAGGCGGACAGGTTTCATCATTAAATCCCCATGAATACATCCCAGGCACTTTTACCCTGCGTGCAAAATTCACTACATCATAATACCCGACTGTCGCTATCTTTTCTTTAGTTTCATTATAGGCTCTACTCCATTTATCAAAATAGTGTGGCCAGCCCCCAGCTCTGCCTTTTAAATAACCTGTTACATCTGCCAAGGCTGGATAAAATGCTCCTAGCCATTTTACTCTGCTATCTAATGCTGCCGTTACGATGGATAAAGCTCCCCCTTGACTACCGCCTGTAACTGCTAAGTTTGAACCATCATATTGTGGAAGACTCGTTAAAAAATCGTTGGCTCTTACACAACCCAAATAAACCCTTTTATAGAAAAAACGATTTTTGTCGTCAAGGTTATAATTAGGATAACCATTCAAAATACCAGCACCTAAATCGGTATAAACAGATGGATCCATCGTTACAGGAATACCATGAATCCCTATTTGAAAAGTAATGATTCCCTTTTCTGCATTATTAATATCACCTCCATAAGGACGGACACCTGCCCCAGGCACTTGCAACAAAGCAGGATATTTTCCTTCTTTTTTAGGAACACACAATATCCCGTAAAGTCTTGCCCCTATTTTGAAGTTTTGAAGATTAACATGATATACATTTACTTTTTCTGTACATCGTTCTGGTAACAATGTCATTTTAGCATCTATCGGAATTTTCGCTAGTTCATCTTTCGCTTCTCGCCAGAAAGTATCAAAATCAGCAGGATTTTCAACGGTTGGACTGATAGTCAAGGGTTCAAAAGCGGCTGTACTTAGATTTCTGTATTCTTTTCCATCAATTTCTGCAATAGCAACACAACGTAGAAAGCCTGAGGTTGTCATCGTTCCTCCATCGATAATTTGTGAGCCTGTGGCTAAACTAATGGCTTCTTTCTTAGAAGGTTCTTGCTTTTCGGGTCCTATTTCATACCTTACTTTTGCATCTTTTACCAAATTCCCGTTTTTAAAAACAGCAATGGTAAATTTTACTTTTTCTCCTAACTTATAGGTCCAATCGGCATGGTCGGCAGCCACTAAAACTTTTACAAACTTCTCTGTAGGTTGCGAGAAAGCTATGGGTAAACGCAAAGCCCAAATAAGGCCTAATAAAGCGAGTTTTTTGAACATAGGAATTGTTTCTTTTTTAGAGCTAAAGATATATTTCATTGAAATATACTTGTTATTTCAATGTATACCGATACAGCGCAAAGCTATTTATCTCAGGCAAGTTGAAAACAATATTTCCTTCTTCAAGCACCTGACTTTCAAATGATTTTCCTTGTCCTGCTAGCTATTGCGACCTAGACCTACTCTATCTCCTACTCCGAATTATCAGAAAACTAATGATTTCAGTGCATTTATTGACAGCCCCTTTATTTTTTAATCTCCCTTCAAATGATTTTCCTTTTCGCTGACTACTACTATCACGATTGTACTTATCTAAGATTTAATCAATACTTCCTAACTGTAGATTTACTTGTCTCTTCATTTTTTCTATCCATGAATATGAGTAAGTTTTAAGCGTTGATTAAGGTTATTAATAATACGAATCAATTGTTTTTGGGGAGGTTGCTCTTCTTTTGTAAACAGATTTTGAACCTTCCACTAGAGTATTATCTAACAAATGTAGGCTGCTCTTGATATTTTTAAGCCTTCTCTTTATGTTTAATCTCTTCAAATTATGTCTGGGAGAGTTTCGATGGAATAACACCTGCTAAGGCGTCTTCTAATCTAAATCGTCCTGATTGTTTTGGTTTCTTTACTTCCATAGGTTTTGATTTTCTAGCTTGATGTGTAAAATTATTTTTTCTGCAAAAGTGCTTGCACGGCAGTTTATGTATACATAATCTCCATCTTGCTTCACTACTCAAGTAGTGAAAAATTATTTAACCCTTTACTAAATCAATACTCCTATCTCAATTCCTTAATCTTACACTAATTTTATACTAATTGTTCATAAATTTTACATTAACTCCCTTGTTTACACTAATTTGATAATAGTCTTATACTAATCTTACACTATTTTGACATAAATTTTACATTATGAATCTTTTTGCTCGAATTCGTATAAATATCATACAATCATCTCAATTTTAGGGGATAAAGCACGTAAATTAGCTGTTAATAAAACAATTATCCAAGCCCTTTATTCTAGCTTAGTAGCTACAAGGTTTACACATACTACCAACTATATTCTCTAAGTATTTACGCTATTCTTATTTAATTAAAATAAAAAATCTTCCTCTCAATTACTGGTTGTTACTTCCAAGTATTTCTTTGATGCCTTAGGTATTTTCTGAGTAAGCATTCTTTCTTTTTATGTAGAATATATGTTCTAATTTTACAGTGATGATAAGCTTATACGGCTGTATATTAGTACATAATATTTTGTACTTTTCCGATACTGCTAAAAATTATTAAACCATATCAATAACCTTAAATATATCCATTATTCTACAAGGTAAAACAGTAGAGTCAGAACGATTAGCATTTTAAAAATTTGGAATCCAACTGCTATCATGCGAACTGTTGGAGCATTTGCTAATGATTTTGAAAATTTAGGAAGTGGATATATTATTGTAGGTGTTGAAGAAGATAAGGGTCGGTGCTTCTATATCGGTGCTTTTATAATTGAAGCACCGGGTATCATATTTATCTTACATTTTGAGCAATACCCCCCAGATTAATCACATTATCAGGGATTGGCCAAGTGTACAGTTTTTCATCCTCAGGCGCTAAGGCATATTTTTTAGTTCCTAGCGAACGAACAAGGGTATAACCTATTTCTTTTCGCAGTCGCCTCAAATCACTCCACCTTACCCCTCTGAATAGTAAGCTTTTTCTTCTTTGATTCAGGATTTCAGCTAGGATATTCTTGGTATTAGCCACCGTCATGGCTTGATAAGTACCTGTTTTGTATCTCTTGATTAAAAGCGTATTAAGCGCCTGCAAGGCATCCTCATGATTCCCCAGCCTCTCACTACATTCCGCCCTGATAAGCATTAGCTCATCAAGTGCAGGAAAAGGATTAAACGTATCATAACCATTATAAGAACCTTTAAAAGTATAGTCGTTGTTAGCTTTTAAAAAATACACCGGGAATCTTAAGTCATTAGCCTCGTAAGAAGCCAGCAAGGTTGGATTCACTTTCAAGTAGGAAAAGAAAACCTGAATTTCCAGCATGACATTAAACAGAGGCTGTTCAACATTCCCCAAAGAATAAAGAGGAAAAGGGAAACTTAACCTGCTGTCCACTTTATTATAATCTATTAATTCGTCAGCAATCGCTAGACACTGATCAGCATATTGCTTAGCAAGGCCATACTCCTTCATTTGTAAATAGATACGAGCTAAAAGCGCCAGCGTAGCCTGCTTAGAAGGACGAGTCTTTTCTTTGGGTAATACAGGAAGAAAAGTCAGAGCCTCAGTAAGGTCATTGACTATTTGTTGGTAAGTAGCCTCTATACTTACTCTAGCATTAGATTGATTAATGTCAGAAGACAGCCTAATCGGAATCCCCATTTTTTGACTAGCAGTCTCCTTTTCATAATCATCACAGAAAATCTGAGCCAGTTGAAAGAACTGCCATGCCCTCCAGAACAAGGCAGTCCCCCTAATCCTGTTGTACTGTTCCATATTCTTGTCGTTTGCTTGTATTTTGCCAAGCCCCTCCAGTACTATATTGCTGTACAAGACCTTCGTATAAGCATTATTCCACCCCGGACACTGCTGCCCTTCATAAATATCGACAGCCCATACATAGCCATTTTTTTGATAGGGGTTAGTCAGAGAATTCCATTCAGTCTCATTCAGGTAATAATCATCCGTGCCAATTTCCCCCATGATGAGCACAGATGTAGTATTCATGACAGTCATGTTATCCATTAAGGCATCCATATCCTTTAAGGAAGAAGGAACCGCCAGCCTGCTATCAGGTTTAAGCTCCAAAAAATCAGTATGGCAGGAAACCGATACCAAGCATAGTAAGCCAGCGATGATTGTATAAAGACTTTTCATATTTGTATGCGTTTTAGTATAGTTAAAGGTCAATTTTAAAGCCCAAAGAATAAGTTCTGATAGGAGGGTAGTCTGAGGTAGGGTAATCTGGATCCAACCCTTGTTTATTGGCACGCCACAGAATCCCTACATTATTTACATACATAAAAACCGAAACATTGCTGAGTCCTAGTTGAGGAGCAGACAACTTGTAACTAAGATTGATGTCTTTCAACCTAAGATGCGCTCCGTTTTCAATAAGCGTTTCATTATTAAGATAGATATTCTCTCTTGTGGTATTTGCTCGCATAGTGAGCGCTGGGACAATAGTATGTAATTCATCTCCTAGAGCCTTCCACCTTAACAAGTAATCCTTGTGCCCATTCCCATAGTTAATTAAGTTAGTATAATTGATACTGCTTCTTCTAAAATTGTATCCAGCCTTGTAAACAACATTGAAGCTAAGGCTTAGCCCCTTCCAAGTCAGCGTATTTCTAAAACTCCCAAAATGCTGAGGCACTGTTACCCCCATTTCTTGAAGACTAGCCGTTTGCAATGACGACCAGTACGCAGCATAATTCTCATTCAATTCGTTATTGGAATACACTAGCATTGCCCCTGTGGCAGGATTTAAGCCATACCAAGGCAAGGCATATAGCACATCAGCAGACTTACCTTCTCTGGCTGGAGCCCTTGCAGCATTCGACACAGGGAAAAAAGACTGAATAGCAGGTGATTCTGTACCACTATACTTGGTAATCCTGTTTTTAGTCCAGCTCGCCAGTAATACAGCAGACCATTTGAGCTTACCATTACTAATGAGCCCACTGATTTCCAAATCCATTCCCTTGGTAAGCATGTTGGCAGCATTAATCCGACTATCAATATTGGTGATTCCACCCAGCCCTATTGAAAAGATTCCAGTGGTCGGGTCTAGATAATCATAGCCAATCAGGTTACTACCCGCTTTTTGATAGTATTCCAAACTGCCCCGAATGCTGCCATTCAAGCAAGCAACGTCAAGGGCAGTATTCCAGACAGTTACCTTCTCCCACCTTAAAGAGGGATTCCCTGTGCTTAAGAGCTGGGCAGCGGGTAAGTTGGTCACCGTACCAATACTGCTAGTAATACTTGGCATGGAACTTACCTGCTTATTAACATTACCATTAACCCCGTAAGTCGCTCTAAGCTTTAGCACGTCAATCGTATTACTTGAGGCTGAGGCCAAGTACTCCTGCTTGAGGTTCCATAATCCACCCACAGACCAGAGCGGAACCCCTTTTTGATTCGTGGCTACCCCAAATATATTGGAAGCATCCCATCTGCTACTGAGTGTAAGAGTATACTTTTGATCAAAAGTATAGGCGGCATTAGCAAAATAAGAGATAAATCGGTCAGTGAAATGCTGGACATCCGCAATGGTATTAGGGATTCTGCTGGCAGACCTCGGTCGTAAAGGATAGCTGGTTTCATAATTGATATAAGGTGAACTAGTCAGTGTCTGATTGTCATAGCCGTATAATAAATAGCCAGGTCCCGCTGTTGATTGATCTTCCCTGATTTCAGCCCCTGCTAGGGCATCCAGTTGATGTTGTTGGAGCGATTTATGATAGTTAAGTTGCAGACGACCATAATGACTCTTGCCAGAAGACCTTGAACCCGATAAGATTCCCCCGAGAGGAATGACACTAACGCCATTAGGCTGAGTGAAGCGGTTAATAAGGTCTCTAACATAGTACGTTTCAGGCGCATAATAACTACGGACTTCCCCACTAGCACTTCTGAATTGGTATTTAAGGTCAAGGGCTAAATCAGGTAACAAGGAGTATTGCAAGCCAGTGTTGATTCTTATCTCGTTATTGTTGGAGGTATTATCAGCTAAGTTAATTTCCTCCAAGGGTTTAAAAGCCCAGTTTAACAAGCCAGTAGCGGTTGCCGCATCAATGTAGGTTTGACGGTATTTGTAGGGGATGGCTGCTGGCAATCCATTATCATCTATCAAAGAAGTATAAGATTGCAATGCCCCACCTTCTCTAGGAATAAGGGCTGATGGCTGGAGTCCATTGTTTTTGTAATCCTGAAGGGCATAGTACAAGCTACTAAATACCTCCAGTTTTTTACCCAATCTATAGTTTAGTTGATTATTGAGTGTTAGCCTTGAGGAATTAAACCCGACGTTTGCGGAAAGGTTTTTATCAAATCCAACCGATGTGACATATTTCAGGTCATTATTTCCCCCTGAAATATTCAGCGCATACTGTTGATTGAGAGAAGTCTGATACAAGTATTTGAGCATGTCTTTTCTGATATCTTTGGTGGCCAAAAGTTTCAGTTGTCGTTCCATCTCCACATTACTAATCCTTCCTTGCTGACCAGCAATTTGAAGTTCAACAGCAGGAGGGAGCAGCGTCCAGTTATTTTGTTGGAAGCCACCATTTTGAAAACGTAAGCGTTGAAAGTCAATCAGGTCTTGAGCATTCAAAAAGGCAGGATTGTAGAATAGGTCAGGTTTATCTGCTGAAGTAAAGTTAGACTGGAAACTGACCGCTGTTTTTTTATTGTACTTGCCTTGCTTAGTGGTAATGACGATTACGCCATTGCCAGCCCTAACACCCCAGATAGAAGTAGCGGCTGCATCTTTCAAGATGGTGATGTCTTCTACATCATTGGGATTGATGGTATTAATATCACCCTCATAAGGAAAGTTATCGATTACGATTAAAGGAGCACTTGAAGCATGAATGGTGCTAAGCCCCCTGACTCTTAAGTCTGAGGTATTTCCGTGAGGAGATATATTGGTTCTGTAAAATTGCAGACCAGCACTTACTCCCTCTAAACGGCTCAAAATATCCGTACTGACACTTCGGTTTATCAGGTCATTATTAAGATGGGTAAAAGACCCTGTGGCTCTTTCACTGCTGATTTTAGTGTATCCCGTAGAAACGATTACCTCCTGAAGTTCACTGTTTTGTATCTCCATGCTGAGAGAGGCAGGCAATGCTTTTAGGGAAACAGCAAGAGGTATTTTGAGGGACTTAAAACCAATACTGCTGATTACAAGCGTATCACTGGGAAGAGTAGAACTGATTTCAAAGAAACCATTCTTATCTGTAAGCGTCCCAGTCCCTTGTTTAATGAGTCTTACGGATGCACCGGGAAGCTCGATTCCCTCTGAGGCAGTAATCACCCTGCTTTTTAACAGCTGGGCATATAGTGGCGAACAGTATGCCATTAAGATACTTAAAAAATAGATCTTTCTCATGTTGTTTAGGGGTTTAAGGGTTTGAAGTATTAGCATATTTTACAACGATTACATCCATTTCCTGTGCTGTCAGGGTCAAATCAAAACCGATTTTATTGAGGGCTCTTTTAATCGTCGGAATGCTAAGATGCCTTTTGTCCAGCTGAATGGAGACCTTAGTATCCTCAAGAATCCTATCCAAGACAGGGTAAGGTTGGCTTGATAGTACCGCACTAACGTAGCTGGTTAAACGTCTGATGGATTGATTATTGAGGGTGAAGAAGTCAGCATTACCCAATTTAGTATTACTAGATTCAGTAGATTCAACATTAGCAGTATCAACATTCAAGGAAGGAAGGGTAGAGGTATGTTCCAGCCGAACAATAGCATAACAAGGTATTGTTCTTTTCTCAACGACGGCTTTCACGCCTTTTTCTAGTGTTAGATAGCGGTTAACATCATCACTCATAAACTTCCGAAGTGCTTTGCGGGAGATGTTCAGTGAAGTATCCAGACTTAACTCATAGCAATACATGTATTGGTTCTGCCATCGCTGGTAGTCTTTGTCTTGCTCGTAAATACCCGTTTCTTTTCTGTAGGTACCTAGCAACTCATGTTTAAGCGAGTCACCTACTTCCCAGACAAAGCGGTTGGTTCTACCGACAAAGGGGATGTAGGCACTGTACATCTCATAGATGAGGGTGATAAAATAAGCATTGTAAAGCATGATGCTGTTTTTACCTAGGCGGATTCCTCCCACATCAACATTAATGCGTTTAGAAAAGACAGACCTCATTCGGGGATGCTCCAAGGTACCTCCGTTGCCGTTATAGAACAGCGGAAGATTAAAATCAAAGCTAACGGGAGGAGTGGTATGAGAAAGGACGAAAACATCTCCTTTTAAAGCACGGTTAATGTTGGTGACATTGGCATAAGCAGAGGAAGCAGACTCCCCAAAAAATACCCCATTCCTAATCCATACTTGGTGAGGGAGACCGTAGTAAGGAAAGTATTGCCTTACCATGGTATCTTCCAGCACGCTGGGTAGCTGCCAGCCTCGCTTCTTGAATAAAGGAAGAACTTTACCAGCAGTTTCATTGGTGATTGGTATAACGACTATTGCTGAGCCAAACTTCCGCTGAAGGGTATCTAGCTTACTGAGTGATTTAATACAGGGTGCGCACCAAGTAGCCCAGAAGTCTAGGATGATTAGTTTATGCTTATAGTCACTGAGTGTCAAGGTTTGTTTGCCTTGTGGGTGGTTAGCCACTTTTAGGGACAAGTTCCAAAGCTCAGGTGGGATGTTGTCTCCCACCTTAAGTGCTTGGGCGGTTAGATAATATACAGATATGCTCAAGTAAAGGCATAGCAATGCCCTTACGCAGGTTTTTGCGTTCATAAGTTTTTTTTTAAGATGAATGTATTAAAACATTAAAACAAAAGAGTGAAAGCTACCTTATACAGGCGCTTTGATGATGTTTTTGTAGCGCTGTTTAGGGCATGCGCAGACATCAAGGCATAACACAGCCTTAACATGATTGGGATAAAAAAAGGAATGTTTCATAACTCGCACCTATTTTACGAGTCTCTTGCAGAAGGCTATAAAAGCAATGTAGCACAGGGAGCTACCCACCGCTTAGCAAGGTTCCGACGCCTTCAGGAACGGTTGAGGGTAGCAGCCCAGATGCTACAATGCCTACAAAAATAGACAAAATATCATTCTGGGCGTCAAATCTACCTCTCTCGTCCTAGTTCAAATTGTCGGAATTTGCTAACGAGACTTTTAGTTCGACACCTATTTTTCGTTGATTACGAGAAATAACGAATTAAATTTATAAAACAATTTCTAAAAAAGCAAATATTTGCACGTTTTGAAATCATTTACTTGTTCAAATTAGCCACATGGCTAATTACAGTAAAGAAATATTACAAAATAACGTCTTTAATCTTCTTCGTTATTCAGGTATTACATATGAACAATTTGCTAATATTCTTGAAATATCACTGCGAAAATTGAAATATGTAAAGAATGGGGAATCTGAATTTTCTATAGCGGATGTTAGTAAAATTGCTATATTCTTTGATAAGAGTTTTGCAGAAATTACAACAAAAAAAATTGAAGTTGATAGAAATTTCAGGAATGAACTTCTAAATATTCATCGCAAAAATGTTGAGTATCGTAAAATATTGGAAGACCGCCCTTCAATACCCTATGCTATTGAGTTCATACTTGTTTTTGACCCAGAATTTGAAAATTCAGAACTTGAGGTAAAACAGATTTTGCAAGTCTTTAGAAAATATGGTTGGGAATATAGAAGCCCTTCGGTTTCAAAAGAATTGAAAAAGATGAAAAGTTTAATCTTATCGAAACCTCACCATCAAAAGAAGGGTACAAATTTATACTCAAAAGCTATCTTACAACAGAATGTTTTAAATATTACAGCCAGTTCAAAGTAAAAATAGGTTTATTTGTAGCAATCATCTATTTTAGATTTAGAGAAAAAAAGTAAACATTCGTATATTTACGATTTGTACGCAATGCGTGGGACAAATTGTTAAAAACTTGCTTCAATACCATCATTACCAGAAATTTTAAACGACACTCAAAATGATAAATAAATTATGAAAGGAAGTTGGTACGAGAATCACTATGACACAATGCAAGTATGCTTGAATGGGCATTTAATTACAGACAACTACCACTCAAGTCCAGAATTTAGAAAAAGTTTTTGTACTGAATGTGGTGAAAAGACAATAATAAATTGCCCAAATCCACAATGTAATAATGAAATTAAGGGAGATTATCACGTTCCAGGTATTGTCGTCCTTTCAGGTGAATCGACTCCAGTTCCGGACATTTGCGAATATTGCGGTCAAGATTTTCCTTGGAAGAGTAAAAAGGCTAAACTGACAAAGACAATTAGTAGCATAAAACGAGATGATATATTTTTATTAAATCAAATTTGTGAAAGATTTCATTTAGTTGCAAAGCAAATAAGACAAAGGTATAATAATAGAGAAACTATTGATATAACAGATGAATATGATGTACAAGACCTTTTACATTCATTACTTGTAATTTATTTCGATGATATAAGACCAGAAGAATGGATACCTAGTTATGCAGGCTCAAGTAAAAGAACAGACTTTCTATTAAAGAATGAGGAAATTGTAATAGAAGTTAAGAAAACGAGAAAAACCTTGAAAGCAAAAGAACTTGGTGAACAGTTAATTATTGACATTGCTAATTACAAAAATCACCCAAATTGTAAGTCACTTTATTGTTTTGTCTATGACCCAGAAGGGTTTATTGCAAATCCAAGAGGTATAGAAAATGACTTAAACTCAAATGGTGAAAAAATGAAAGTAATTGTGAAAATAATACCAAAAGGACATTAAAAAACTTCTGCTAATAACTAAGCCTTCTTCGTGGCTGAAAGCTAAACGATGAAGGAATGAGGGACGCTTAGTCTTGAACTTAACCTGAGCTGTCGGCTTCGGAGGTTTCTTTTATGGAGTTTTCGTTCGATTTGAAGATTTTGGAAGAGCAGGTTTTGCCTGCTCTTTTTGTTTTTAAAGCTTGTTTGTCATTTATAGTTATACCCATGTTTTAAAGTAAGTCTTTCTAAAATTGTTAGCCCGTTTGACCAATTAAATTTAAAATAAGAGAATTATTTGGAATGACTAAGAAAACAACTACTTTAGGAATTACAAAAACTGGCAAAACAATATAAAAAGTATTACAAATACTTTCGCATCTTAGCGAGTTATGTGCCATTTTATGAAGCCCCTACCATTTTGACACAAAATATGAAACTAATCAAAGGAAACATCTTTCGGACAGACCATCAGACTATTGTGAATACAGTAAATTGCTTTGGAATAATGGGAGCTGGTCTTGCATTGGAATGTAAGTATAGATATCCTGATATGTTTAATCGTTACAAAGAAATATGTGATAAAAAATTGCTTGACATTGGGAAACTATACTTATATAAAACACATCAAAAATGGATATTGAATTTTCCGACAAAATATCATTGGAAGTACGAAACTAAACCTGAGTATTTAGAAAAAGGGCTTAAAAAATTTAGAGAAACTTATAAAGAAAAAGGAATTACGTCTATTGCTTTTCCCCTTTTGGGAGCCCAAAATGGGGGGCTTACCCAGGAACAATCCATCTCTTTACTTGAAAAATATCTAAAAGACATAGATATACCTGTTGAAATTTATCAGTACGAAGCAGACGCACCAGACGATTTATTTGATATATTTAGTAAAGCATTTTTAGCAAATGATAATCCTAAATTGAAAAAACTAACTCTTTTAAAGGACGAGAAGATTAATAAAATCAAAAATCTATTAAAAAATGACCACATTTCAAATATGGGACAATTAGCAACATTTGAGGGAATTGGAGAAGCTACAATTCAAAAATGCTTTGATTATGCTATGCGTTCAGATACTTTAAACATTCAAATCAACTTGTTGTAAATATGAATCTTCAGTTAGCCAAACAGACTTTGACTAAATCAATAACCAATCTTCAAAATCGGAGAGGACAAATAACTCTCAGCGATATAGAAACGGAAGTAATTAATAACGCTTGTCTTTACATACTAAAAAACCACAATGAACAAGTAAAAAAAGTTCACGATGTTTCCCAAATAGGTTTAGTATTTTCCGATAACCTCAGATTACACGAAAGTATTGCTACATTCTTCATTTATGCGGGTATTGAATTATTTCCCAATAACTATGGAAGTGAAGAAGCAAATCATGCCAAACCCTCAGTTATACAAAATATAAGTTGGTCTGGAATGTGGGATTTCTTACGAGATTATTTTCAAAAAAATCATGGAATACAAATTGATAATATTGAAACTTCACCATCAATCTTTTATTCTACAAAACACAAACGATACGAAAACGGTCATCTTGTATCAGAAAGCGAAGTAGGAAGAACAATAAATATCAGTTTCATTAAAGATAAAGAGGAAATTATAGTGAGTATTGAACCAGCACTATCACCTAAAAATGGATATATAATTTCAAAATCAACAAATCAGTTAAAGTTTAAGGGCTTTGACCCAGATTATTTATTTACTGTAAATTTTGACAGTTTTGACGAAGTAGAAATTTTTACTCTCGAAATGCCAAATAGAAATCTGAAGATTGTGTATTATGAGTAATAATCTTCAATACCTTGAAAAATACAATCAAAATATTTACATAAGTATTTTAAAACTTCTATTTTCCGAACTTTCAGATGTAGAACTTTTTTTGCAGTTGATTAGTGATAAAAATGATTTCAAAAATATTGACGATTTAGAAAAGAAATATAATTCTATTTTCACACATGACTTGATTACGAAACATATAAATTTCAAAATTGATAAAATTCATAAAGCACTTTATCTAAGAACCCCCGAAACTTTTGATAAAGGAAATTCGTATTTTCATCTGACACTTAAACTTAGTTCTGATGAAATCATTTGGCTTGACGATCTGTATAATTCAGTTTTGTCTAAATTAATTAAATTCTATAAACACCTTTTTTCAAAAATTGACAATTACTTTATTTCATTTAATTCTGAACAGCTTGTAAAATATCAATCCGTTCTAACGGAAATAAAAAAAGAAGTTGAAGTATTTCTTGAATTTTCTGAAAACCGTGAAATAGTAGATAAAAGGGAAAAACTTAATATACAACATTTGAGTAAAATACCTTTTGGCGGTTTATTTTATGTTTGCCATATAGACAATATCAGTAGCATCTTGAAGTTAGGTATTTTGTCCCATAATGTTGCACATAAAGAAGGGTTAGTAAAAAATGACATTTCAGACCAATCTGTAAATTCTTTACGAAATCGTTTTGAGAAATCATTGGGCGGAAATATACATGACTTTGCACCGCTTTTTTTACATTTAAGAAACTCAACATTTTTTAGATGGTGTAAAAGTGAAAACAAAAATAATTTAATTTTATTAAAGGTTAATCCACATATATTACTTGCCGACAATGTTGCTTTTTCGGACGGAAATGCCGCAGTTAGAACGACCAGATTTTATCAAAATATTGATGATTTCAATAAACTAAATTGGCAAGTAATTAAAGATGATTATTGGACTAATTACCCAGATGGTAAAAGAATTAAATGCTCAGAAGTTTTAGTTCAAGACAAAATACCACTATATTACGTAAATGAATTATTAGTATATAGCGAGGAAACACTTGCCAAAATTTTACCTCTTTTTCCTAACCATTTAGGTATTTTGACAAGCATAAACAAGCAAATTTACTTTTGACAAATAGGTAATAAAAATTAACGGGAGAAAAAAACTGCACACAATAACTAAGCCTTCATGGTGGCTGCAAGCCAAACCATGAAGGAATGAGGGACGCTTAGTCTTGAACTTACTTAACATAGGCTGACGGTTTCGGTGGTTTCTTTTATGGAGTTGTCGTTCGACTTGAAGATTTTGGAAGAGCAGGTTTTACCTGCTTTTTTGTTTTTAAGGCTTGTTTATCATTTATAGTAATATCCATGTTTTAAAGTAAGTCTTTTGAAAATTGTTAGTCTGTTTGACCAATTAAATTTAAAGTAAGAGAATTGTTTAGAATTACTAAGAAAACAACTACTTTAGGAATTACAAAAACTGGCAAAACAATACAAAAAGTCCTACAAAATCTTCGCATATTAGCGAGTTAGGGGTAATTGTAGAGCGACACCCTGCAAATGACAACAGACATTAAAAAATACGACTTCAAGACAGGACTTCCACAAGAATTTGAAATTGTGGACATCGCTGAACTGTACAAAGACTTTAAAGACACTTTAACCATAACTCACAGAACAGGGTTTTACAACATTATTTGGTTTGACCAAGGTAGCCCGATACATTTGGTTGACTTTAGTCCAATAAAAATAAAACCCAACACGTTGTTGTTTCTCAACAAAGACACCGTTCAGCGTTTTGACAACAAAACCAAATTTAGTGGCAAAGTAATTTTATTTACAGACAGCTTTTTCTGCAAGACAGAAACCGATACTAAGTTTTTACGGAACAGTATTTTGTTCAACGACTTATTTTCTGTTTCGCAAATTCAAATAGAAAGGCAATTAAAATTATTTACAGACTTGCTGTATCAAATGACAGATGAATTACGAAACACCAAAGACAATTCTCAATCCGACATTTTACGGAACTTGCTACATAATTTTTTGCTTTATTCGGAAAGAGAAAGACGTAAACAAAATTTTACCGAAATTAATAAAAGCGCTGACCTCGATTATGTAATGCTGTTCAAAGACCTATTAGAGAAGGACTATAAAAATAAAAAACAAGTAAATTACTACGCCAAAGAAATTATCATTACTGAAAAACGTTTAAACCAAGCAACTACAAAGGTTTTAGGCAAATCACCTAAAGAAATAATTGACGACAGAATAATGTTGGAGGCGAAAAGAATTTTAGCACACACTAACGAAAGCATTAAAGAAATTGGTTATAATTTAGGTTTTGAAGAACCAACTAATTTTATCAAATACTTCAAAAAACATTCGCAGTTTACCCCAACTGAATTTAGAGAGAAAAACACATTGGCATAAAAGTATCACGTTTAACCCCATTTGTGCCTTTTCCAGTTTTTATTGTAGTTGCATTTTTGTAACTCATTTTAAAACAATAAAAATAATGGAACTTAATAGAAAACAAAAGATAGTAAATCTTTTAAACAGTTTAGAGAGTGGAGATACAGCCCCTATTGCTTATTTCAATCAGGTAAAATATACACAACATAATTTGAGTATAGCTGACGGTTTTGCTGGTTTTGGCGAGTTACTAAAGAATAAACCAGAACAAGGGTTTAAGGTTAATGTTGTTCGCTCTTTTCAAGATGGAGATTTCGCTTTCACACACACAGAATACGATTTTTTTGGACCAAAAATCGGCTTCGACATTTTCCGATTTGAAGATGGGAAAATTGTAGAGCATTGGGATAATTTGCAGGAAACAGCAACAGAAACCGCCAATGGACATACAATGATTGATGGTGCCACCGAAATTAAAGACCTTGACAAAACTGATGTAAATAAAGCACTGATAAAGAAATTTGTTACAGATTTTTTAGTGGATGGAGACACCTCAATTATTCCAGATTATATTCATCCTACGGACTATGTACAACACAACCCACATATTGGCGACAAAATAGAAGGTCTGCAAGGAGCATTAACATATTTTGCAGAAAATAACATTGGATTTAAGTATGATAAAATCCATAAAATATTAGGTGAAGGAAACTTTATATTGGTAGTAAGTGAAGGACAAATGGCAGGAAAACACTCTTCGTTTTACGATTTATTTAGAGTTGAGAATGGTAAAATTGCCGAGCATTGGGATACCATTGAAGAAATTCCAGCGAAAGAAAATTGGAAAAACAACAACGGAAAATTCTAAACGGACAAACAACTACCGCTAATAACTAAGGTACTGTAATAAAAAGTGAGCAATTTTTAGATTATTTTTCTAATATTTTTTCTTCAGAGAGGAGACATATTCGATAGTAATCTACCTTGTGTAATGCCAGTTAGTCTGGCATTATTCATTTATTTTTAACTTGCTTTTGCTAAAGATACTATAGAGTGCTTGGTTGTTTCATACAACCCAAAATGTTAAAGAGCATCAGGGATAAATATTCCTTTTGCCTTGAAACATTTTAATATATTCAATAAGCCCTTTCGAGCTTGAGGCTCTTTATTGTTTTAGGGTTTAGGATTACTTAGGGATTGATACCGTAGCATTAAAAAAGGATGATTTTAGAACGAAAATAACGCTATGTCAAAGCCTAGCCTTGAGTTTATTCTCCCCGCAGGCATATTGGTCTTTATTGATTTAGCCCTATTTCAAACTTCATCCCAAAGGTTTTCAAGAGTATAGCCACTGCCCTCTAAGCACCAAAAATCACCCTTAATATATCGATAATGTTGATCTAATTGATTAATTTTCTCCATTTCTAAAGGTGTAAGTTCAATATTAGCCGCTTCAAGATTTTCTTTTAA
This sequence comes from Arcicella lustrica, assembly GCF_034930985.1. Classification (NCBI taxonomy): domain Bacteria; kingdom Pseudomonadati; phylum Bacteroidota; class Cytophagia; order Cytophagales; family Flectobacillaceae; genus Arcicella; species Arcicella lustrica. Next base: position 229,466 of record NZ_JAYGIM010000011.1, on the reverse strand, counting down.
CCTTTGTGGATTTACAGATTTTGGAATGACCGATGTGCCTCTATTGATTGCCCAAGCGAGCATAATTTGTGCAGGTGTATTTCCTTTCTCTTGGGCAATATCTATAATTGTTTTATTTTCAAATAACTTGGGTTCACCTTCTGTAATCCTATTTATGGGTCTATCTGACGAACCAAGAGGGCAAAAACCAGTGAGGACGATGTTGTTGGCATTGGCAAAATCTACAATTTTCTTTTGTTGAAGAAATGGATGCAGTTCTAATTGTAGGGCTTCTGGACAAACGCCAGTTTCATTGATTAATTCATTGATTTTTTTAATGCTAAAATTTGAAACACCGATATGCTTGGTCAAATTATTTTCTTTTAAAGCAATCATCCCCTGCCAAGTTTCCACCAAAGGAATGTGCTTCAAGTCAACCATCTCACTCCCATCTTTTGGATAATTTACGTTGTTTAAGAGTGCTACTGGCCAATGAATTAAGTATAAATCTAAATATTCGAGTTTCAAACTGTCCAATGTTATTTCAATAGTTGGTTGAATATCAACTTTTTTATGGCGATTATTCCATAGTTTTGAGGTAATCCAAAGCTCATTTCTGGTTACTTCTCTATAATTGATTGCATCTGAAATTGCCTGCCCTATTTCGTGTTCATTACCATAGATTAAGGCACAATCAAAATGGCGATAACCAATTTCGATGGCTTTTCTAACGGTTTGATAAATCTCACCTTTGTCTGATTTCCAAGTGCCTAAACCCAACATTGGGATTTTGTCATTATTACTAAATTGAAGATATTTCATGAATTTTTGTTATCAATTTGATTGTTTTGTGTATTCAGTTTTTAGTGGGATGACCAATCTATAAATCACTCAGCCTTTACGTATTTCCTCCAATTATGTTGTTCTTTGAATCCAAGTACTTCTCGGATTTTTCGATTAGAAAATAAGGCTTCGTGTTCGCCTAATTCACGAGTAACTGGTACGTTAGGAAAAAACTTTTCGGCTAATTCTTTACTTGGAATAATGGCACCGTTGTGGTCATTTCCAGCATTGAAAATCTGAAACCCAAGCCCGTCTTTCTGTAAACATAAATTTACAATTTGTCCTAAGTCACGGGCGTCTATATAACAAAAAGCATTTCTGCGACGAACTTCAGGATTTTTAAAATAATGCGGGAATAGTTCAGCGTATTCATGAGGTTCAATCACATTTCCGATTCGGAGTGCATAAATATCAAAGCCTGAACGACGCTGGAAACTCTGGGCCGTTTTTTCATTTACAACCTTTGATAATCCGTAACTATCCATAGGGTCCACATCATAATCCTCTTCAAGTGGTAATGATTTTGGGTCAGTTTGTCCATCTGAAAAACAGATTCCATAAGTGGTTTCCGAAGAAGCAACAATAATCTTTTTAATACCCAGTTTAACAGCCGCTTCAATCACATTATAGGTCCCTATTGTGTTCACTCGAAAGGTTTCATTATCTGGTTTAATCAAAATTCTAGGAACTGCGGCAAAATGTACTACTGCATTAAATTTTGGTACGCCATCGCCACCTTCCAATTCACTTAAGCCTATGTAAGAACTCATGGCATTAAACATTTGTCCAGCATCCGTAATGTCAGCTATTAGGTTTTCAACCCCTACAAGATTCAAAGGTGTTATATCCACGTTCAGTACCTTGTGTCCCTGTTCGAGCAGATACGCAATTACGTACTTTCCTGCTTTTCCCGAGCCACCCGTAAAAAGAATTCTCATTTTAGTCATTTGTTTATTGAATTAATAAGGGTTTTAGTTGTTACTAACCCCTGCAGGTCTAAGTGAAAAACACTTAGACCTGTCTTGTCATAAAATAAGTTGACAGATTCGGCTAAGTTATCGAAATTAGTTATAAACTTTAAAGTAATGGGACAAAGAAGATTAAAAAGCGAAAAAATTGTTAATGAGCCATTTAAACGCAAAGTTATCGAAGAGTACTTATCTGGAGGTGTAACAAAGAAGTTTTTATTAAAAAAGTACAATATTCGTTATCAAAGTGCAATCCAAGAATGGATGAAGAAATTAGGCTATGAAGACCCCTATTGTAATGTTCATATTCCAAATGCATTTGAAGAAATCAAATTAAATAAACAAAAGGAACTTGATCAAACTAGTCGTAGTTTGTTGCCTACGACTCAAAATGTTAAAGAGCATCCCGTTCCTTCAATATATCAGGGATAAATATTCCTTTTGCCTTAAAACATTTTAATATATTCAATAAGCCCTTTCGAGCGTGAGGCTCTTTATTGTTTTAGGTTTTGGAGAGCCTAAATTTTTCAGGAAAACGAATAATCGTTTTATGGATGGTTTACATAGTAATGTCTTAGAAAAGCCCTAATTCGGCATTACTATTTTTTGTCAAAGGTTAAATTTATTTCAGAATCATAACTGGTATTGATGTATTTAAGCCAATTGTGTATTTTATCTTGATAGGTTCTGAATCCAATAATGGTGAAATTATTAGACGGTAGGTTAGATATGAAATATTTTAGAATGTCTAAGTATTGCATCAAAAAAATCTAATATTTCATATCTAATTAATACATCCTACCTTATAACTAAAAATCTTATTTTTCAACCGACCTAGAAAGTCCCATTTCTCCTTCTTTGCCGTCGTTTTCAGTGATACTGATGGCATATATATAGGTCTGACCTTTCTCTATTTTTTCATCGGTAAACACAAATGTGTCAGACGGCATCGTGTGTACCTTTACAAAATCACCACCTGTAGCATTACGTCTGTAAATGGTATAGCCTTTACGATTAGAATAAATGATTTCGGGAATACTTACCTCTACACCCGCAGTAATATTCCGTACATAAAACTCGTTAACAGTTTCTATTTTAGGTTTTTCAAGACTGTATTCTGTGATGTCACTATAGGCACTCATATCACCCGTAAAAGCCACCGATGCTACTCTGTACTGATAAGTTGTTCCTCTTTGGATAAGGCTATCCACTAAAAATGCATTGCCTGCTTCTTTAGGTTTCATCGTAACATATTCTGTTTCTCCTTTTTTTCTCCTTTGTATCAAGAAAGTCTCAATAGCATTATCTTGTGTTCTGGTGTCATCCCACATTACTCTAAGTTTGCCATTGACGTAATAAAACTGAATATTATCAGGAGCAATAACGTCAATTTTCTTAATAGGAATAACCGTTACGATGTTGCTATACATACTGGTATCCTGTCTCAGGTTTTGGTTTCTCACAGCATAATAATACTGGCTTCTACCACTCAATGATTCCGAGGTATCAGTATATTTTTTTTCCTTTACTGGTCCTGCAATCAAATACATTTTTTTAGGCGATGTACCTCTGTACACAAAATAACCATAGAACCCTGGTTCATCAGCCCCTTTCCATGATAATGAAACATTTTTCACGTTTGAAGAAACCTCTAAGTTGTAAGGAGGTAGGGGCTTCGAAAACTTAGTGTATGTACCTACTCCTTGTGCTGGAGCCTCTTGTGTGATGCCAATACCATGTATAAACAAGGCTCTGACATGATAACGATAATGTTCTCCTACCTTGATGGCATAGTCGGTATAGGTAGTGTCACTTGCAGACAATACGCCTAGCGGTACCATTGTATCCTGACTGTCGTATCGTGTAACTTCCACACCCGTCACATACGACTTATTAGGCAGTTTGTCCCAAGCAAGGCAAATACCATTCTCAATTTCACTTACCCTAACACCATAAATCAATGGTATACTTCTAGCCTCTACGCCAAAAACTACTGCGGTATCTGAATGTACACCCTGATTATAGATTTCATCTTCAGCCATTAAATAAGCTGCAAATTGTTCATCTTTACCTACAGTACCCGAATAATTAAAGGTAAGGGTATCAAGGGTACGATTTATTGATGGAATTAGCTTTATGCCCGGTATAGTCTTACCTTCACGTGTAGGTACTACTCGTCCACTAAGTGCCGAAAGTGGGAATGGTACCATTAGCAAGTCTCCTTTTGGGTCAAAAGATGCTCGTGTGATTGGCTTTGGAAACGTATTGACCATCGCCTCCGAGATTTTCAGTTTCCATGTAATGTTTACACTAGAGTCTGTAGATTGCAATGCTGTTACCTTAGGCTTAAGATAAGACAAAGCATAGTTACCCACTTTGCTTTGAGCAAGGGCTACACCCCATGGATATTCCTTTTTGTTTTTATCAACTCTAATTACCTGATAATACATTACTTCGCCATCTTTTACTTCAGTATCTAAGTAAACTTGCCCCATCATCATACGGATTTCAATGAGAGAATAAAGGAAACCATAGTCACTTGCCTTTACGTGCTTGTCAACAAAGTCAAGGAGTTCTTTGTTTGTTTTTTTATCCAAAAACCTTTTTACATCGGTTAAGTCATTTTCGTTAAATAGCTCTTTTAGCACTTTATCACTATTTGCTTTTTCGGCTTTACCAATTGTTTTAAAGTTTTTTAAGGCTGCCTTTGCTTTGGTCGAATCTGTAATGAGTACAAAAGGCATTCTTTTGATGATAAAATGGTCGGTAGCATGCAGGATAGCTGTGTCTTTGCCTTCAACTTCATCTCTACCAGTAAGGTAAATATAATTTCCTGCTTTAGACGAAGCCACTTTTAGCACACGTGGTGTTTCTATGGGTGCTCGCTGGGCATGCAAACTTGCAGTTGCCCAACACGAGATTAACAGAATAAGGGTTACTATATTTTTCATAAGATTTTTTTCTATTCAAGAATTAGTATAAGCGAACATTAACACTTGATCCTGCGCTAGATACATTGAAATCTGCCCCAACGTTGGTACAAATTTTAAATCCAACGCCACAAGGAACCCAGTTGCTTCCGCAAGAGCAATTGAAGCTACCGTTTGGATAAGGGATGCCGTAAAAATAACTAAAACATGGGCACACTGCTGGTGGCGAGCAATAGGTAACGTTGATCGTATTACAACCTGCTCTTTCGTCTGAATAAAATTGAGCTGCCATATTAGCACTACCTTTTACAAACCATGAACCATCGTAACCTCCTTCTAGATTCATACTAACAGCACCCATTGCACCAAGGGTCATATTTAAAAGAGTAACCCTGAAATCGGATGATGAACTGAATGCTGACTTAGCGTAAAATTTGTTTTCAACGAATTTATAATACATCTCTACATTTCCTGAAGAAACATACCTGTATCGAAAGCCAAATGCCTTGAAACCAGCTATTTCGGCATTGAATGCAGCATTGAAGTTTGGTACTATCAGGGATCCTTTTAAATAGATGGCATTCATGGTGCCATTGTTATCAAGACCATTACTCCCCACCAAAGTTAATAACGTTTTAGCATCTGCGGGAGCTCCTGGAGTCTTACTGCTAAAGTTATAACCAAGTGCCATAAATACGTTCCCGTTTAAGATAGCCCCTGCATATGCTGAGGCATTAAATCCAAGGAACAACGCACCATCTCCCTGTGATGATGATGGCGCTAGTGCATAAAGCACACCCTCGACATTTGCATCTACACCCTCAATAAATTTTATATCATTTCTTGCTCTAGACCTAACCGTAACTAACAGCGAATTCCTACAAAAGTCTGCATTAAATTCCATAATACCCCAAAGCTTATCTTTCATCACCAGCGACCCACTACCATATATCACTGGGTTATCGTTGCAATTAGTGTTATCAAACAAAATCCCAACAGTGGCATCTTTTACCATGGCTACTGTTTTGGGCACACCCATCGGGCCAAAGCTTCCTTTTAAGAATACATCGTATTTCTGTGTTCTAGTATCGATGTCAAATCCCCCGCCTATATTGTGCCACATGATAGGCCCTGTAGCAACGCCCGCATTGGTTGTAATACTGGCTGCAAGCTGAAAACCACCTGCTGTATAGTTATAGTATTTAAAGGCTGCTTCAAAATCCTTAGTTGCCATTTTTAGCTTGGCAGCGGCCTCAAAGCCTTGCTTTACATCATCAATCTGCAACTTTACTTTTCCGTTCAGTTTGAATGATGAGCTTTTCATTTCCAACTCAAAATCATTCAACATTATTTCAGGACCGTTACCGACATTCCCTACTACAAATGAGGCCGAAGCAGTAGTGGAGAGTCCCTCAAATGGAAGGGTAATTCCACCTGTAAGTCCTATTGCCCATGTAGCTTGTGCTGGTGTCATTTGCACATTGTTAGCTGTTTGTTTCTCAATTGGCTTGGCCGCATCAGTAAGTGCTTGCGCCATGGCTTTCATCGAAATACCGTTACCGATGTTCACGAGTAAAGTCTTGATACTTATCCTAGCCACCTTCAAGTCTACGACTGCATTGGGTGAAGCAACCAGGTATAAGTCCCAATTTTTACTCCGTAATTGGAATTGATTTACCACAATTGGGAATATCCCTGTCAATGACGACTTGATGCCTGCTGAACCTCCAGTACCAGCATAATCTAACGTGCCAGAAGTTTTGAATTCAAAGCTTCCTGCGTCAAAATTATAGCTCAAACTGATGTTACCATTGGTACCCGTTGTTTTAAAGGTTAATCCATTCATGGTCAATCCAGATGAAGGAAGCTGTACTACGCCCGCTAGGGTAGTTCCTACTCCTTCTTTGGTTGTCAATGAAAGTGATTTGATGGTAAGTGTGCCGTTTTCTTGGTTTCCTTCAAGAAGGGTAATCTTTCCAGACATGGACAAATTCGGATTAGTAGTACCCAACCCAGACAAATCCATCTTACTCACCATCAGCCTAAAGTTTTGCATGGTAGCAATAAAAGGTTTGCCACTCACCGCCATACTACCTTGTACAATAGTAGCGGGTTTCATGCTAAACCATTCGTAGCTAGAGCTTGTCACTGTGCTTGCTGGTATAGTCAATCCTGTTATTGTAGGTAATTGAAAATAAGTGCTTACACTATATCCTGTACTGCTAAGGCTTGGAGTACTTTTATTTACCAATAAAGTGCCCATAACACCTGCTTGCAATTCTAAATTACCAGTGGCAGCTGGTATAAAAGAAACCGTTGACGAAAAGCTTTGACCTGATTCTAGAAACTTCATTCTCAACTTTCTAGAATTACTCAATTCGGGAATTTCAGATGAGCTAAATACATAATTAAAGGTAGTATTTGTTAATAAACTATCCTTCAATGCTGTATCTGGTAGTTTAATAGGCAGGTTATCAGTTGCGCTAGATGAACTGAGTCGAAGCACTAGTTGGTCACCACCAATTACAAATTTGCTTCCTGTTATTGTTTTAAGCTTTATAAAAGGATTCCCCTGTACCTCAACTGAAGCAAAATTGAATGCCTTTACGTTCATTACAGACTCTTTAAAGGTAACATCGCCCAAAGGCACTGCACTGATGTCTGTAGCCTTAGCCTTTATAGGCACATCGCTAAATGTTAGGGTTGCATTCCTTCCTTCTACAGTATATAGGCTATTAGATGCAACCGTTAATGAGCCAGTAATCTCAAAATTTCCTGCACTTATTTTCTTTATTTTAGTAATCGCTACAGGAAAACCTCCAAAAGTTTGTAGCCTTGGTGCATCGGCGTCTATATACTGAAGAGGGAAGTCTACTGTACTATTGACTCCTACAGGTACTTTAACTTCAGTCGGTGCAATAAACGATGATTGTACTACACTAAGTACATATTCTCTATCAGCCTTGGGAAGGGTGAGCGTATAATTTCCTTTAGCATCAGTTACGGCTTCATAAGGGAGACCGTTGACATACACCTTGGCTCCTGCGACCGCTATTCCAGTTTCTGTATTACGTATTACACCCGTAATTACCATAGCAGGCGTTAATATTACTTTTAGGTCTAAACCACTAATTCCATTAACGATATTGAAAGATCCTGAAGCCTTCATGAATGATGCACCACCTACAACTGGCTCAATCGTAAAACTATGCGTTCCAGGTGTACCTGTGTAGAACCACGGAACACCATCTGTTGCAGTAAAAACTTCCTTACCATCTATGGTTACTTTTCCTCCAACTATCTGCTTGTTGCTCAAGCTAAAGAATAAAACAGCACTACCACTAGGTATAAGGGTAAGTTTTGTGTCAGTTCCAGATGTCACGTAAGAGCCCTTCACTTCTTCGCCTACGCTAAAATAAGTTGGAAAAATGTCCTTCACTTGTCCCGTACCAATTCCTAGAAGATCAGCAGTGATATCATTCTTACTCAGGTATTTCAACGGATCTAGACCCCATAGATAGGACTGCCAATTACTTGCAGTGTATCCACCCGATGGATATGTTGCAGGCAACATATAAAATGATATCTCTTTATCGAGATATCCATCAGCATAGCAATCAAGTTTACTGCCAAGTGGAACTGGATAGGGAACCTTTAGAGTAAAATAGCCATTTTTTGTGGTACGTGTAGAGATATTAGTACCTCTTAGGGTTACTAGGGCATTTTCTATGCCATCACCAGTTGATGATGAACTAAACTTTATTCGACCAATAATGGTTGCTACTAATCTTTTAAGGGCAATATTTTTGGTCTGAAGTTGTTGTCCGTCTTGTATCACTGCATCTACTTCCGTAGCGCTTTCCATAATACGAGTATCTGTAACGGATAATTTAACAATACCTCTCGGAAGAAGCCATGGTAACTCAGCGAACTTATAATAACCACTAGCATCTGTTATAGCCGTATATACAGTATTGACGTTCTTAGGTACGCCGGGTCTAAGATCATACGTTTGAATAGTGGCTGTAACTTTTGCCCCGCTTCGAGGAATGCCTGAGAAGGTAACAATACCATCTATCTGGTTTTTACTTACGTTAAAAACAAAGTTTTTTGTTACACGTGTAACGATTTTGGCAGTGTCTGATGTACTTCGTACGGGCAACGTTCCTAACGGATAATAGACCGATTCTGTTGATGGATAGCTTACTTGTACCAAGTAGTCATCTGGTGCAGTACTTCTGAACAATCGTTTAAACGTGTTTCCATTGCTACGTTTGGCAAGTACTACATAACTAACGTTATTGTAGGTTACAGTTTCGGGGGAGTTACCAAATACTGCCTTCATTACTGGCGATGCATTGTATTTGGCTTGATTTAATAAGAAATTGAGCGTCAGTCCAGGATAACCAGTAGTCACTAATACTAGTGGTTTTACCTGCATAGAGATAATCTGTAAGACAGTCGTTCCAAGGTTAGTATCGTAGCTATTAGTGGTATTTTTTACCAATTTTACAGTTTGTATAACAGGGTAAAGTTGGTTATCGGTATGCTTAGCTATGATATACCCCCCCTGACACATATCAGCCGTAACGGTATTGAAGCTTATACTATAAGTACCATCCGAAGCCGTTTGGGCTGTACCAAGTACAATTGATTCTCCTGAAAACATTGTTCCGTACAATGTTACTTGACCATTATTTAAGTTGTATTTGGTTGTGCCTGGGGTAGGGTTATTAACAGGCAGACTCGTAATTGATTCTGCGGCGGCATTCGTTGCTATGTCTGTTAATGTACTCGTACCTGTTTCATCAGTTTGTTCTGAAGAAGCATAAGCAAAGGTAACCTTCCCCTGTAAAATGCTGTTTACAGGAACGACAGGGGTTGTAGTCTCGACTAGCGTTGATCCTGCTGATGATGTACTACCCATTCCTGAGGGTACACTAATACCTGTTACACCAGCGTTTATTACAACAGAGCTTTGTCCATATATAAAACTGGTAACCAAGCTTTGTCCGTTGTTTCGGAAATTGGTAAAACCATTACGGTCAAATGCAGTTACCATCATGGCATATCGTCTGCCAAGGACTAATTGAGGATCTGCTGGGCTGTACACATACATATTTCCCATTACTTCTTTTTCAAAGAAATAAGGTTGAATAGCACTCTGAAGGGCATCGTTGGGATTTCGGTTTCCCACTATTTCTACTATCCTGATTCTGTACCATGTAGTAGGTGGTGCCCCTGGCGGAGTACTCCAGCTAATGTTTAATAATTGTACAGTAGTATTTGTAACCTCCATTCCATCACGTGGTGATGTTATCACGGGAGGCTCTATGTTGGTAATACTGAAATTATTACTGCAACCAACAGGTTCTTCGGCACTTATCGGAATATTAGAATCGTAGTTGAAAGCACGAATACATAAGCGGTAGTTTGCTTCTGGTAGGCCATTGCCACGAATGGCTTCTGCCTGAGTGATGCCGACGTACTCAAGATGGTCGAGATCAAAGAAGGAGGTAAAATCTGAACCATTTAGAACCTTCATTTCACCAGAAGCCATCACAAGCGGAGTTCTACTTTTAAAACCAGACTGAACACGCATTTCTATCCCATTATCCCCAACAATAGTACCTCTTAGCTGAACACGTTGTTCGGTAGTAGTGGTGTTTAAGAGTGTAATTAAAATCTGCTCGGGATGCGAAGAATAATCGGTGATTCTGTATCGATATGGTGGGATAATTTGTACCGTTACTCTTACCTGAGAAAATACATTTCCGGTAAGCATACACGATAGAAAAAAGACCAGAAAGCTTTTGATAAATATGTTCATAGTATTTTACTTAGGTAAGATTTAAAGAAAAAATAGAAAAGGTAAAAGTTAGTTAACATATATGAGCAAATGTAACGATTACATTCATCTCAAGTATTAAAAAGTATCCCAACGACCAATATTTAGGATGTTAATCAACTATTTATGTATGTAAGAAGATTTGTTATCAATCATTTAATCAGTAAACCAATTTGTGAAAATGTATCTTATCCTGAACGAATTCCCCCAAAACTTCTTAATATTTCAAAAGAACACATAAAACGTATTCAGTATGTATGATATGCAAATACATATCTGATGTACAAGTAAGTGTATACCTGAATTTTATCATGACAAATGCTTGTAAAAGGGTTTGGTTTATGGAATTTAGTTTCTCATAAGACGTTGGTATCTCACAGGCAAACAGATAGATTGTTTAAAATTAATTTAATTAATAAACTCAATATAAACCGACTGGATAAATACACCGTTAATAGCAAATTCCCCATACTTATAGTCGTCCCCGTTTCCTATCTTAGGGTCTAGTTTATACAAACTTATGCGGTCGAGGTATTCACACCCAAAATAGAAGATTTTATTAATTGATATTAAATACGGTATTGTTTAAAAAAAGAAAACAAATAAACAAGTTTTGATTAGCATACATAAAATTCACACCCACATACATAAACAAGGTGTTCAAATACTTTGATTTGCATTATTTCAATAATTGTCCATACATTAGATTATATTTATCACCAACTATCTTAATTGTGTAATCCAATAAGGCTTAGTGTATTATTGTGCTGCTAGATTACCATCAACAAATTTATATGTTTAAAAAGACGATTCACTATACTTTTATATTGATACTAGGCATTTGCGGGGCAGTTTACGGTCAAGGTAATACCAAGGGGAATGAGACAACCTATAAAAACGAACTCAATAAGTTAGTAGAAAGAGCAAATAAACTCAGTAATGATTCTCTCTTGCTAATTGTGAAGGAGTTTAATGCTTTGCATACCGAATATCAAGATCAGACTTCACTGGTTTATGTTGCACTATGTAAAGCCAATTATGAACATTTAAAGGCTAATCATGTAGGTGCCATGCGCAACGCTCTTGATGCCTTAAATATGGCTCATAAATACAATGTAAAAGAGCCAATACCAAGTATTTATATGCTTATTGGTAATTTGCATAAAGAAAATACCAATTATCCAATGGCATTTGAGTCGGCAGGAAAAGCACTACAGGTTGCTAAGGTTAATAAAGATACCATACGGATTATTGCTGCTATGGGGCTTTCAGCGATGTTTAAAAGGGGATATGTTAGACATTTTGGGCTTTCGATTGCTGAAGATAGTAGCATATATACACAATTTGAAGCATTAAAACTAGCGGAGTCGAGCCCTAAATATGAACGAGAACGTGTTAGCTTTTATCATAACATCGCCCAACATTATAAAGATATGAAGGATTATGATAAAGCAATTATGTATGCCCAAAAAGGCATTGCATTGGCTACGACTTTAAACAAAAAAAGATCATTAACGTATGGGTACTGCTGGCTGGGCGAAGCATATTATCGTAAGGGAAATCGGGAACTTGGAACGAAGTATATAGAAAAAGCCATTAGTATAAGCAAAGAAATCAAGCAGCCCTATCGCACAATGGAGCTTTATGAAACAATGGCTAACTGTTACAGATCATCAGGAGATTTAAAGAAAGCTATACCTTTTATGGATCTGTATTTGGAAGTACATGATTCACTAAATGTGCAAACTAATGAAAAGCTTATGGGAGAGCTACAAATCAAATATGAGAGTAGCAAAAAAGATAAAGACTTAGCTTTAATGCAACAGGCAGATAAGCTAAAAAGCAGACAGATGACATGGCTGATTGGTGGTATCATTATTTTCATGGTGCTTTGTATAACCCTTGTTTATTTTTATACTATTATCCTCAAAAAAAATAACACACTAAACGATAAAAACAAAAAAATTAACGAACAGGCGTCCAAATTACAAATACTGATGCAGGAACTGCATCATAGGGTAAAAAACAATCTGCAAATTGTGTCGAGCCTACTCACGTTACAGTCTAACCGAATGATGGATAACGATGCCCGTCAGGCCCTTGATGTTAGCAGGCAGCGTATTGAAGCCATGGTAATTATTCATAGTAGCCTTTACCAGCAGGAAAGTGCCAGCAATGTAGATATGAAGGGTTTTTTACCAGAGTTGTTACGTAGCATACTTGAAAGTTTTGATGTAGATGCCGATAAAATGGACATTAATACGGAGATAAATATTTCAGATATTGATGTAGATATAGCTATGCCACTAGGTTTAATCATGAACGAATGGGTTACCAACGTATTTAAACATGCTTTTTATCAAATAAATCACAGACCAGCCTTAACCATAAATATCTTGCAGATTGCAAATGAAATACAGTTAGAGATTAAAGATAATGGCATTGGAATGCCATTAAAAATATGGGAAAACCCAACAGGAACTTTTGGCATAAAGTTGATGAAAGTTTTGATTAAACAAATCAATGGTAAATCAACTATCCTAAACAACAATGGCACTACCTTTATTTTAAAAATCCCTAACGCATCCCTAATCCCCACTATTTAGACAAAATCTATGAATAGCGTTACTATACCCGATAAAATAAGAATTTTAATTGTTGAAGATGAAGGAATTGTAGCATTGGAGTTACAGGAAAGCCTTGAACAGGAGGGTTTTGAAGTGGTAGCTGTTGCAGACAATGCAATTGATGCCATTGCAATCATTAAAAAAGAAGACATAGACTTGATTTTACTTGATATTCACATTAAAGGTGAGTTGGATGGGATTCAAACAGCCATTCGGATAAATCAATTAAAAAACTTGCCCATTATTTATCTTACTGCCTATGCCGATAGCGAAACTTTTGAAAGAGCCAAAGCTACAAAACCATCGGCTTATTTAATCAAACCATTCCGGATTAATGATTTACGAAGAGCCATTGATTTAGCCCTATTTCATTTTGTTAATCAAACAACCCCAACAGAAGTAAAGGAAAAAACTCCTGAGAAAAGACGTAATATTGAACAAGACAGCATTCTGCATTTTAATAATGCCATATTTATTAAGCAAAACTATAAATATAATAAAATTAACGTTGAAGACATTCAGTATTTAAAAGCCGACGGTAACTATACTTATATTCAAACGGTTGAAAAACGACATATTATCAAGTATTCACTCCAAAACATCATTGATATTCTTAGTACAGATAAGCTAGTGAGGGTCCATCGCTCATTTGCGATAAATATGTCACAACTAACCTCATTTAATGAAAACCAGTTATTTCTTGGTCAAGAAGAAATACCCATCGGAAGGAATTATAAAGAAGCTTTTTTACAGCTATTCAAATCATATTAAAAGCTAGTTTATAGCATTGATTACCTTATTTTAGGGAATGAAAAATACTTATGTAATAAGTATAATTCTGAAGACCCTATTAAAAATAAAAACTTGTGTTATCCCCCCCTCTTTTTGTTTTAAGCATTTTTTTCGCATACTAAAATTCGTTACAGACATCCTTTAGAATGCTGTTCATATACCTTTTTCTATATGCTGATAATATTCTGTATATCTTTCGATTCATAACTACTACACCGAACAGATATGGATAAACCAAAAACACAATTGAACAATTAAAGCCTAACTATGAAACCACTTTTACTTGCATATATCCATAATATCATCAGATTAAAACCTAGGTATACTACAGCGGTTTTACTCCTACTTTTATCAATCACAGCTTTATCAGGCGTGGCACAATCGTTTGATAATCTTAAAAGCCAGAAGCCATTTACTATAAATGGTGGTCTTGAAATACGCCAAACATTGTATAATGCCAATGGCATCCCTAATCGTAGCCAAGCCAATTCATATTTTCTGAGTGGTTCGGCTACCATCAATATTTATAATTTTAGTATTCCTATTTCAGCAACGTACAGTCCATCGGCCCGTTCTTTTAGTCAACCCTTTAATCAGTTCGGTGTTAGTCCCACTTATAAATGGATTACCCTACATGCTGGTTACCGTAATGTGGAGTTTTCTCCTTATACATTAGGGGGGCATACTATGCTAGGGGGAGGATTGGAGTTGAAACCTGGTTTATTAAGATTTGGTTTTATGTATGGTAGGCTCAATCGTGCCACCACCGTTGACACCACCACTCAGGCATTAGTACCATTCTCATTCTCACGCAAAGCCATAGCAGTTAAACTTGGGCTTGGCACAGACCGTAACTTCTTTGAATTCAGCTACCTGAGAGCAAGAGACGACAGTACTTCGGTTTCAAGGAAAGATGTAAGACCACAAGATTATATTACGCCATCGTCAAATGATGTACTAGGGTATAGCAATAAATTTACTTTTTTCAAGAGGCTCACTTTTGAGAACCGAGCGGCGATAAGCGTATATACACGTGATATTAATTCGCCAATCAGTATTGATTCTGTTGACAGTCCGATTCTTAAAAAGCTAAAGGATTTAAATACATTAAATGGGACAACAGAATTTTATACAGCTTTAGATGCATCACTAACATACCGTGCAAAATACTATGGGCTAAAGGTCGAATATAAACGCATAGATCCTGAATTTAAGACAATGGGTTCTTATTTCTTTAATTCGGATTTAGAGTCGTGGACATTCGGCCCAAGCCTTAGTATTTTTAAGAATAAAGTTAGGATTTCAGGTAATGTAGGCTTCCAGCATGATAACCTCTTAAATCAAAAACGGACAACAAATAAACGTTTTATAGGCTCTGGTAATGCTAGCATTGAAATAAGCAAGCCACTAGCTATGGATATCAATTACAGCAACTTTTCTAACGACCAGCAACCGAATACCGTCAGATTTCCCGATTCACTTCGTATCGTACAGACTACCCAGAATTTTACGGTATCTCCTCGGTACACTATCCTCAAGCAATCTACGATGCAAGTGATAAGTGCTTCGGTTAATATGAATAAGCTGAATGATTTTAACCGAATTATTACGAGTAACTCAGTTAGTAGTAGTACCATCGATACCAAACAATACTTGTTAGTTTATACATTAAACTTTATCAAAAAAGGGATTGGATTATTCATTAATGTCAATCGTACTGACCTTACTAGCCAAACCATTGATAACACTTATCAGGGTGTTACTTTAGGAGGTTATGGCTCATTTTTAAAAAATAAACTACAGCTAAACCTAAATAATTCTGTTATTCAGGGAATAAGCAAGGAGGGAAAAAGTCTTATCATTAACACATCAGGCAGTGCCAATTATAAAATTACACGGAAGCAAGGGTTTAAATATGCGTTCTTTTTTACCAGTAACAATCCCACACCAGGTTCATCACAAAAGAATTATACTGAGTTAAAAAACGAAATAAGTTACTTACTTAACTTTTAAATTTATTTAAAAAAAGGTTCTTAATCTGGTTCTTGCATGGGTCATCGAAATTTATCACGTAAAATTTCGGCTGAATTTTGTAATTAATGGGCTTATGCTGATTTGATTCAAAAAGCAGACATCAAAATAAGTATGTGTTCTTCAGCAGAACCGAATAAAAATTCTATGGCAGAAAGACTCAAGCGAATCTTCTAATTCTTAATCTTATTCAATTATTGCATGAAGTAACTTTCCTAAATACCAGTCATCTATATTCTTTAAGTTAATCAAACGCATAATTTATTTAATAATGCAATGTTCGTTACTCCAATACTATTTTAGTAATACCTTTCTGCTCTTTTTGTTGAAATTTTAAATAGTATGTTCCCCTGCTTAGTCCATCTACTGGAATTGTGGTCTGTTTAATAAAAGTGCTTGACAGTACTTCTCTCCCTAAAGCATCATAAAGATAAAATGTTGTGTATCCTTCCATGTCTGTCTGGACTTGAATTATACCATTGGCTGGATTAGGAAAAACCTTAAATTCTTTGTTGGGTTCACTCTGATTACTTAAAATAAGCTCTACTTTCAATTCAATTTGAGATTTTGTAATACAACCATTTATATCTGTAACGCTAACCTTATAAATGCCCCCATCTTCAATTTGAACACTCTTTAGTATTGGGTTTTGTTCATTAGATATATAATTGTTGGGACCGTCCCAATGATAGGAATTTCCACCAGAAGCAGATAATTGAACATCTGTACCAGTATAAATAATTCCTCCTGTGGTATTCGAAGAAATTGAAGTTTTTACAATGGGATTAGGGTTAATTATTACCTCAGCAGAAGACATATTTTTACATCCATTTTCTCCTGTAACCTCAACAGTATATGCTCCAGCATTAGCAGAAACAACATTTGTAATATTAGGATTCTGTAATGTTGAATTAAAATTATCGGGTCCTTGCCAAACATATTTTCCACCACCTGTAGCATTTAAGTTAATTTCTGTTCCCACGCAAGCTGTAATATTCTTGGTAATAATAGTGGGTAATTTTAAGATTGTTATTTCAACAGAATCTTTGGAAATTGTTTTGGGCGAAGAACTTTCTATTTTTAAATAGTATTTTCCTTCGGGCAGAGATTTAGATAATGAAAAAAGAAAGTCTTTGCCTTCATTTACTTTAGTAAAGGATATAGGCGTATTAACTTTATCTGTCGATAAATATACTTTAAACTGATTGTCACTATCAAACTGACCAGCCATTTGCGGACTTACTTTTATGCTATCACCCTGACAAACTTGTTTTGTACTGACATTCCCAACTGTTAGAACAGGTAAAACATTTACTTTCAAATCCATTTCTTTACTTATGCAACCATCATCATAGCATTGGGCTGTATAAGTCGTATTGATTGTTGGGGAGATATTTAATACATTAGTTGATAGTTTTAGTTGGTCTTTAACACTTTCATTGGCATTTTGCCAGTTCCAAATTACATTTTTACAACCTTTGGCTACCAGTAAGTTATTCTCTCCAAACTCCATCGTTATTTTCTGAGCGGATAAGTCCGGTTTTGTGGCTGTTGTTTCGCAAGGGTTAAAACGAAGTAATCCGAAAACATTGCTAAACCATATTTTTCCAAAATTGTCAATATACATTTTTTCCGTTAAACTATAATTGGCTAATGGTGGAAGTTCCCCTAAATTTTTCCAATTTACATGGTCATATTTTAGTATTCTTGCATTATCAACCAAATAAATATTATCTTTTTGATCAATCCCAAGTTTATTTGGATTTGAAATCAATGAATTATTATTGTCAAACACTTTCCAAGTAGTACCATCAAACTTTATTAACAATTTGATACCATTATTAGATACAATAGCCCATAAATTACCTTTAGAATCTAATTTTGATTCTTCAATATAATTTCCCAATATGGGTGTATTCTCTTTGTTAAAGACCGTATAAGTGTTATTATTTAAATCATAACGCCAAAGCTCCCATGGTTTTGTTGAAGAATCATTTATTTGATACCAAGCATAATCACTGTTCCAATCCATGCGTGAAAAGGCCTTATCACTAATATTAAGTTTTAATATTGTTGTGATTTTCCCATCAATGATACGGGATAATGTATAGTTGCCTCCTGCATACCCAAAAATCAAATTATTTTTGATGTCAGCAGAAGTTAGGGAAGTGTTTTCTGGATTACTAATGTCTAATTCTGTGATTTTTTTACCTGTTTGTTGATCCATTTGAATTAAAGAATAGGCGGTTTGGGCATAAGCTCCATCATAATCTTTAATTTTACTGGTAATATTCATAACCCAAAGAGAATTATCGGAATTGACAGTACTTAACCCTAATATCATGTTTCCGATAGAGCCATTCGTGCTGTTTCTATCTAAAATATTGGTTGTTAAACTATCAGTACTAATCTGAACTAAACCTCGACTATTCTGGATAAAAATACTATTTGTACCCACAGTAAATGTTTTGACATCACGTGCAAAAGTTGGGATTTTATCGTTATTAAAGAAGGACCATTGATTCGAAATTTTAGCATAACCTGTTCTAAACTTTCGGTTGTATTGAAATAAAACGCCTATTGGCACATTTCTCGAATATTCATATCCGTCTCCTTGTTTGTATATCTCTTCAACTCTTACAAAATAATCAGTATCAGGAGATAAATTTTCTGCCATATATACATAGTAATTGCTTGGATGTTGAGTGGGTGGGAAGCTTTTAGTTTGAACCACATCTGAAAAATCTTCTTTTAGTGAAATAGTAAACCTTATCGTAGCTCCAGCAATGTTAAGGTTCCCGGAATATCCAATAGGAAAAGTTAAAGGGAGATTTACGCCATTATTAGGTAGCCTAATTACCGCTGCTCCAGGTTCTCGAAGCCACATTATATTCATTTCTGACCAAGCACTTTTCGTAGTTTCTCCAACAGCCCTTACTCGCCATAAAAGTGCTTCATAATAGGGCGTTTTAAAGGTAAACTCATTCGTGGTTACAGTTTGTTTTTGTACAGGATTTTTAAAGAATTGGTCGTAGTATGAAGTAACTTCTACTTCATAAGCTTTCGCAAAAGGAACAGTAGAAAATCTCAGGGTAAGCATATCATTTTGGACTAAATTAGCTGCCTTATGTAACGGGAATGTCAAAGTCGGCGGTAACAAAGTAGCATCAGGGATAAACAAAGTATTGACATTAGACCAGGTTGATTCTCCAAAACGATTTATGGCTTTCACTCTAATAAAATATTGTTGATTATTCTTGAATGCCTTAAAATTATAAGCATTAATAGAGGAAGAATCTGACCACAGTTTGGTGCTAAAGTCAGCCATTTGAGAAATCTCAACCTCATACTTTTCTGCGGATGGTATTGATTCCCACGTAAATATCGTATTATTATCAAAAGTAGATAATGACGGTAAAACAGGTACAGTAGGAATAGTATTGACTCTTTGGAAGGAATAAGCCGCATGGTTTTGCATAACTGCTTGACAAAGAGGATGAAATGTTGGAATATAAATACTACAATAACTCATAATACTCCCTCTGATGGCTTCAATTGCATCTTGATAGCAATCTGATTCCGCAGGAACACAATAATCTATTACACCACCCGGCCATGAACAGTTTTGGGTATGTGGAGAACCAAAGTTATGTCCTAATTCATGTGCGGCCACTATGATTCCCTTGGTATTTCCGTTGTCACCGAACGGAACTATACTTTCTCTACCACCAAGAAAAGCTATACCTCCAGCCTCTCTAAATTCTTTGCTAACCATATACATTAACTTGTCGTAGCGAGAACTTAATGGCTTTAGAACACTATTGTTTTGCCATGTATTATCAAGGATATCAAGCATAGTAAAAATATCATTGATTCCTTTGTAAGGGTCTTGAGTAGCATCTTTCCAAATATGAATATAGGTAACCACTAGTTGGGTATTGATTTCTTTTTCATAGATTTTAGAAATTCGCTCAATTTGTTTATAAACTTCATATTTAATAAAAGTTGTATCTCTATTAAATTGCTCATAAGTATCAGAGTCAATTTCTATTGCCATTCTACAAACATATAATTCTTTTGTAGCAACACGAGCTGAAGCACGTTGTTTTAACCAAATAGGTGCCATTTTCATCTGCTCAAGAATTTCTTTAGATAGCACAGCATCATTGACTCCACAAGAAAACGATTGATGTTGGTCTTGAGCAAAAGAAAAAAAGGTGTTGATGTAAAGAAGTAAGAGTAGTAAAACTTTTTTCATTTCTTTAGAGTGTTATAATAAATCAGTTAATATGGTTTTTTAAAGTACCTTTTTTACTGTATTACTCTAATATAAAACATCAAATATTTTATCATAACTTATCATACGGTAAAATCACATTAAAAATGTAGCATTATAGTCAGTAGTATCGCAAGAATAAGGATTAATAACGTCCAATGGGATTAAGTTGGTCATGAGTAAAACAGCATAGCCAATTTGACTACTTTATAATCTATTTTTCAATCATATTCTCCATGTATGCTAAAACCAATAAAACCACAGACATCGAAAATAAACGACTCAATGTAATGTAAAAATGGCATTTAAAGAGACTATTCCTTAAACTGTGTCAGGTAAAATGATGGTCTCTTATATACAAACCTGCTGAAACAAAGTTTCCATGAAAATAACGTGCCGCTAAGATAGCTAACACAACAACTTGAGCATCGTGGATTTTACGCTGTTTGTCTTCAAGTGTTTTATACTCTTTTAATTTTAATCGCAATGAGAGAAAGTGGCGGTTGGACAGAAAATGCTGAATTGAAAAGGCTTTTAGAAGAAAATAACTTACAATAATATAACCACATCGTTCATTTTCGTCTCAAATTAGTCGTAGGTTATTTCCTACGGCTCAAAATCTTAAAGAGCGTCCCGCTCATACAATGTATCAGGGATAAATATTCCTTTTGCCTTTAAATATTTTAATATATTCAATAAGCCCTTTCGTGCGTGAGGCTCTTTATTGTTTTAGGTCTTAGGAAACTATAAGACGAGTTCAGGATCTAATAATAGCTTTGTTTATATCTATTACTTAGTTTTAGGGAAAAAACAGCAAACATGCGTATGTTTACGAGTTATAGGCATGTTTAAAAAACGACTCAGCGGATAGACGTGAGAGCCTCCAAATAATTGTTTGGACAGCTCTTGACTGTTTGACAAATTCTTAATATTGCAATTCAAAAGTGGAGACCAGCGACCACACAAAAAACGGGGCAACATCGAAAAGCCAGATGAGTAGAACAGTTTAACAGAATACATAATAAAATGAAAATAACAAAATTTTTAACGACACTTATTCTTGCTGGGCTATTTGCAATTACATTAAATGGTTGTAAAAAGTGTAAGGACGAAGACCCACGGGCAAGAATTATAAATAATGGAACACAAAAAGCAAGTGTTCAAATTAAAACATCCGGTGGAAATACTGTGAATATCAACAATGTCGACTCAGGCACATCTTCCGCTTACAGCAGTTATGCGGCAGGACTAACAACATTTACTATTAAAGTAAACAACATCGATTATGTTAAAACTGTTGAAATGAGCAAATGTTACGAGTATGACATTGCTATTGACAATAATAACAACATTACTTCAACACCAGTTGACAGAAACAACTGATAACAAACCTGCTCATAACAATACCTTTAAGAAATTGGCGGTTCAGTGGTTAGAACAGAAAGCTTTGAACATTAAGAAGTCTAAATATCGTTCGATTTGAAGATTTTGGAAGAGCAGGTTTTGCCTGCTTTTTTTGTTTTTTGAGGCTTTAAATGTCCCTATTTTGTCATCTTAAAAATAGTTTGTAATTTATGAAAAGATAGAACTTTGAAAAGCCAAAAGCTAGAGTAGCCGTCCGCCAAGATTAAGTTCAACATTGGTTTTGCAAAATGGTGGCTGAAGTGCTTATATGAAACATTTGTACGACACCCGACTGAAAATAAAGTAATCTGACCATTGTTAATGACAAATAAAATTAAAGCAATATGAATTTTACAAAATTAATACCCAGTGTATTTTATACAGATATTTCAGACGGACTTAAGTTATTTGTTGACTGTCTAGAATTTACAATTGCACACAAAGATTTAAATACTTCACAACCTTATTGCGTATTAAAAAAAGACGGAATAAGCCTAATGCTTTTTCAAGATGAACAATTAGCCAAAGAACATAATCCAGAACTAAGGCTTGCAACGGATAATATTGAAGAAGTTTATGCAAAAGTATCTAAATCACATCCTTATCTACTTCATCCCAATCTTGACAAAGTTACAGTTAGACCTTGGGGTGCAAAAGAATTTGCGATTGCAGACAATCAACTCGGTATTAGGTTTCAACAATGGTAATAATTAGAGCCTGAGATAAATAACGAACTGGTAAAATGGGTATTGGGCAATAGTCAAGCTGACAGTTGTAAACTCAACATTTATAATTCTATTGGCATTATTGCAAATGTTGGGCTGACGTTATTTAAATATTAATTTAAAGATGGTAACCAATTATAAAAAAATCGACTTGTTCGGAAAATCATTTCTTCAAAAGATAGCGTTAAAACCGCCTTTTCGATTTGATTTTCCCGTAAATGAACAAGCCTGTTTTTTATTTGTGAAAGAAGGCGAATTTCAATATCAATTTGATAGTGAACAAAGGAATATTCCTGCCAACTATTCGTTGTTTCTAAATTGCATCAAATCCGGAAAACGAATACAAAACGCAAATTCAGAAAATGTTTGTGAAATCGTAATTGTTACTTTCCACCCAGAGATTTTAAAGCAGGTGTATAATCGTGAATTGCCGTCACTGCTGCAGGCGCCCAAAAACATTATTTCAAATAAATCCAGCGAAAAAATTAACAATGATTTTTTAATTCAAAAATACATTGAAGGACTTTTATTTTACTTTGAAAATCCGTCTTTGGTAAATGAGGATATTTTGGTTTTAAAATTAAAGGAAATTATACTCTTACTTTCTCAAACAAAAAATGCCGAATCTGTACAAGTAATATTATCACAACTTTTTTCGCCAACAACTTACACTTTCAAACAGATAATTGAAGTAAACTTATTTTCACAGCTGACACTTGAAGAGTTGGCAGACCAAACTAATTTAAGCTTGTCATCATTCAAAAGAGAATTTTCGAAACTTTACAACGATACGCCTGCTAATTATATCAAGACAAAAAAACTTGAAAAGGCCGCTAAATTATTATTAGCATCAAACGAACGTATTAGCGAAATTGCCTTTACTTGTGGTTTTAATGACTTAGCAAACTTTACCAAAAGTTTCGGAGAAAAATACAACATGACACCGACCAATTATCGTCTGAACCAAATTGCCAAATAGTTGAGCTAATTCGCAAAATCATTCCTATTTTTTCATCGCACATTTGTAATGTTAATTCAAATCAAAAATAAAAAATGGGACTTTCTAATTTAGGTATTTTTCATACCATCATTGGCATTATTGCCATCATTGCTGCAATTATTTCATTCAGAAAAAACGGAAAAATAGGTTTAGAGCAACCTTCAGGCAAAATTTATTTTTACGGAACCATCGTTACGTCACTTACATCATTGGGTTTATTGAAACACGGTTTTAATCCTGGTCATGTTTTCGCCTTATTTATTGTGGCTTTGGTGGCGGGAGCTTATTTTCTTCACAGCAAAAAACAGGGAAACAATAAAAGCCGATATTTTGAAAATTTCCTTCTTTCGTTTAGTTTTTTCTTGTCGTGGGTTCCTACCATTAACGAAACTTTTACCCGTGTTCCAATCGGACATCCTTTGGCAAAAGCATCAACAGACCCGGTTATCGGAATAACACTTCTTGTATTCTTATTGCTATTTATTATTGGTTCTGTTTACCAATTTCGTCATCAACGGAAAATTAATAGCGCTATCAATAGCTAAATCACAAAAGCCGCAGCCACCAATAACTAAGGTACCATAATAAAAAGCGAGCAATTTTTAGATTATTTTTCTAATTTCGCTCCTTCAAAGAGGAGACATACTTCAGTAGTAATCTACCTTGTATAATGCCAGCTAGTCTGGCATTATACATTTATTTTTAACTTGCTTTTGCTAAAGATACAAGAATCTGAGAGGGTGTTTACTATGCGCTAAAATGTTAAAGAGCGTCCCGCTTGTACAATTGTATCAGAGATAAATATTCCTTACGCCTTGAAACATTTTAGTGTTTTCAATAAGCCCTTTCAAACGTGAGGTTCTTGCTTGTTTTAAGTATTAGGGAATTCTATTAAAATTTAGGAGTAAAATCTACTAATATTAGGTTAGAAAAACCTTAGCGACAATTTCAGACAGGCCATGCGAATCTTAATAACAATATTCATTCTGATATATTTTGTTAGTGCTACAAACGGGCAGATACCAAGCCCAAATTTTATTTCAATTGACCACATTCCAATTGCAGTAAAGAATTTAGATAATTCAAGAAAAGAGTTCTCAGATTTACTTCATTTTAAAGTAAAAAATGGCAAGGAACACGAGGGCATTAAGAATTATTTTATAAAATTTGAGGATGGAACATACCTTGAATTCACTACTCCAATCGATAGTTTACAAACAATCGGGAAGTATTATGCCGATTTCTTGAAAAATAGGCAAGGTGGAACATCATTAGCAATAGCTGTCAAGAGTTCTGACACACTGATAAATTATCTAAATGCTCAATCTATTGTGTATAATATAGATAGCAATAGAATATGGAAAACGATTGAACCCAAAGGTTTTGAGCTTTTTTTTATAGATTACGCTGACAAACAATGGAGAGACAGTAAAACCAATACTACCCATTTGAATACTGCCTCTTCTCTAAAATCTGCTTATATCCTATCTCCTGATATAAATACAGATGTGAAAAAGTATAAATTATTCGGTTTTAGTGAGCTAAAAAAGGGTAGTTTTCTAAACATTCCTTACAGGCACTTGATAATAGGAGATAGTCATTTATATCTATTAGAAGCATACAAGTCAAAAAAAATAACCCGATTTCTCAATCAGCAAGATTTGATAGGAATCTGCGGATTTGAAATTAAAGTAAAGGCATTAAGTACATTGAATAAACTACTTGAAAAGACTGATCGGGTAATAATTGATAAGAATCGCACAATAGTTTATTTACAAGACCTAAATTTATTTTTTGTTTTTACCGAGTAATGGGATAATAATTAAATACTCGTAGCAACTCAAACTAATTATAACTTGTTTCCTACACCCCGCTATTCAAAGTCCTAATTAGCAAAAGCAAGGTTCTGGGAAAACATAGTAATACTTCTTTCAATGAAAAACAGAGACATTTGTTCAATAAATTGATGAGAAATTTTGAAGAAAAACTTACTTCTGCTAAATGGGCAAAAATAGCAAAATGTTCAGTAGATACAGCTCTGAGAGATATTCAAGATTTAATGACAAAAAAGGTTTTGCAGAAAGAAAATGTGGAGACAAACTAAAAGATAAATCATCCCGAATTTTGGACAATTGTTGCCAAAATTCGGGATGATTTATGCTTATATACCTTTATACCATTTTAGTACCCAGCATTCTGCATCGCTTGCTTTTGTGCTGGACTTAATGCTGAACCATTACTGTAAATCGCATCAAGGAAGGTTTGAGGAATAGGTCTCAATACATGATAATCCTTGATATATGTTACTGCTTCTGGGTTATAAGCTTTTGCTCTTGCTACAAGCGTCTTGGTTCTACTTAAATCTTCCCAGCGGTGGAATTCTCCACAAAGCTCTCGGGTTCTTTCGTTTAATACCAAACACAACAGTTTATCATAAGTAGATGTATAGCCTAACTTATTAATCACCGCTACATCTTGGGCAGGTAAATTGCTTGCACTCTGAATTTCAAGCGCTGTTGCTTCACTTGTCGTTGCAATATTATTCGATTCATAATATGAGTTTTCTGTCATGTATGAATTCAAATCTGGATTCGGAACTAAAGCAGATACGACATAAGCCGCAGCACCATCTGTATAGAAAGATCTATCTTCGCCAGCTTTGTAAGCAGCTCTTTTTCTAACTGCATTGATGTAAGGTAAAGCTGCATCAAAAGACCCTTGTCCAAGATTAGCTAAACGAATCTTGGCTTCTGCTGCCATTAAATATGTCTCTGCTGATCTTGCCAAAATCTCATCTCTTGTTCCTCTGGTTTCATTAATAGCCAAACGTGCTCCATCAAAATGTTTACTTAACGATGGAAATCTTACATCTGTCAATAAGCTTTTACCGTCTGAAGCATGTGCCACAAATACAGATGGTATCGTCTTTTTCGTTTTTGAATACACAATTTCATCTACATACTTGGTCTTTGTAAAACGGGTATCACTTGGACTATTGATGACATACATTATTCCTAAATCACCATTCACATATTTACCACTTCCTTTGTTGGTTCTGTGCTTAGTTCTAAAACTCTTCCAGAATCTTGAATCATTTACTTGGTCAAATACATCGTAAGTAAAATACGTTGGGGCTAAACGGCTGTAGGGTCTCATTCCCGTTAAATCTCTTTGCATATAAGGCATGTCGTCGTAACGTGCAGTAAACACAAGATGGTTGAAATTGAAATTCGTAGCTGTTAAATCTCCCGTGAACTGAGCTGATAGAATTAATTCAGATAAAGATTCATTCGCTCCATTTGGTTTATTATAAGCCCAAATATCCCCAAAATTTGTTGCTAATGGATGTCTGGCAATTACTTCATCTGAAAGACTTACCACTTTGGCAAGGTCCGCTGCTTTCGTGGATGTATTCCAAGCATCATTAATTTCACTCGCTCTTGAAAGATAGGCTTTAGCTAAATAATGTGCCGCCGCATCTTTGGTCACTTTTGCTGGTGAAGCACCTGTATTATCCAATAATTCATAGGCTTTCGTTAAATCATCAATAATCTGAGCATATACTTTATCCGCTGTAGCACGAGTGAACTCTAGTTCTACCGAAGTACTCACCGTCAATTTAATTGGAACCCCTCCATATTGACGAACCAATTTAAGATAGTTAAAGCCTCTGAAAAAATACCCTTCTCCTAATGCCGTTTTCTTAATCGCATTATTGGTTGAAGTAATTTCCGTAGCAGATTTGATAATCTGATTGGCTAAACCAATCCCAATATAATAAGTATTCCATGCCGCATCCGCTGCAACTGTATTGGCGTTTGAAACCGTAACAATTGATTTCAAACCTCCATCATAATTATTCCAAGTACCATTTGAAGCGTCTCCACCTACATGAAATTCATCTGTACCATAATTGGTCGTACTAAACTGCATTTCGGTACTGAAAGGTACACTCAATACCTGATTGTAAGTTCCTACCACTAAGGATTGAATCCCAGCCTCTGTATCATAGTAAGCCGAACCCCTTCTGGTGGTAAGTTCTTCATCAAGAAAGGTATCATTACAGGAGATATTCGCAAAAGTTGCGACCATGAAAAATCCTGCTTTTATATATTTTAGATATGTCTTATTCATTTTGAATTTGTTAAAACGTTAAAAATCAACATTGATACCCATTGAGAAACCCTTGTTCCAAGCTGAATTTCTTAGGTCCATGTCTATCCAGTCGATGTTATTGAAGATCATTCCTGGGTTCAATGCTTGGAAGTAAACTCTCGAATGGCTTAAACCAATGCTTTTTGAAAACTTATCAGGTAAATTATAACCTAATGAAATATTTCTGATTTTAAGAAACGAACCATCTTTGTAGCCTAAAGTCAAAGAATAAGGGTCGCCAGTTCCTGCTGTATAAATTGGCTTCTGATAGTCGGAATTGGTGTTTACTTCAGTATAGTAATTCACTACACGTTGGTTGAAACGACCTGTAAGACCTTCACCACCTGTATTAAATAAGTAACTTAATCTTCCGTACAAGAATATTGAAAGAGAAAAACCTTTGTATTCAAAGTTGTTTGTCAAACCAATCAAGAATTTAGGAATGGTACTACCAATGATTACTCTATCATTATTGGCATCAATTTTATAGTCTCCATTTTGGTCAACTGGTCTTGATAATCCTGCTGAAAAGTTCTGACCATTTGCATTAAACTTAGCCATTTCTGCTTGGTCTGTTCCTTTCCAAATGCCGTTTGATTGATAGCCATAAATAACCCCTTGGCTTTGTCCGATAAACCAATTGTTATTAATATCATCTACTTTTCCATTAGCCAATGTTACAATATGATTATCCTGCCAAGAACCATTGAAAGTAGTACTCCATTCAAAGCCTCCTTTACTAAGGTTTACAGTATTCAAAGTAAGGTCAATCCCTTGGCTGGCTGTTTCACCTACGTTCGCATAAGTATTAACAAAACCAGTGACCGATGGAATCGTCTTCAACAACAATAAATCTGTCGTACTAGAAGTATAATAGTCTAAACTACCCGTAACTTTTCTCTTGAAAAGAGAGAAATCAATCCCATAATTGAATTGGGTGGTTTTCTCCCAAGTTAAATCTTGGTTGGCTAAAGTCGTTAAGTTCACTACTCCAGAAGTAATCGTTCCTCCGAAGGGATAGAAAATAGGACTCAAACCTCCTTTTGTTGAATATGGGTCAATCGCTGAGTTACCTGTAACTCCCACTCCTGCTCTTACTTTTAATAAATCAACCCATGTCAGATTAGACATAAAACCCTCATTATTCAATCTCCAACCCAAAGCAGTACTTGGGAAAAATGCCCATTTATTACCTTCTGATAATTGAGATGCTCCATCATAACGTCCTGAAACGGTTACTAAAAATCTATTATCAAAATCATAGTTGATACGACCCATGTAAGAAAGGATTTGTCTTTGTACCAAGTTTGAATTCCAAGAGGTCAATGGTAAGTTGCTCGTTGACAAAGCATTCCATTTTTGGCTTGAAAAAGGAACATTATCTGCTCCCATACTACTTTGCTCATAGTCATATCGGGTCTGAGTTTGAAGAGCAGTAATACCAATTTGGTGCTTATTGTTTAAGGTTTTATTATACGTTAGCATGTTGTCTAAGGTATAAGACATCGTTTGGTCTTTAATCAAAGCCGCATAACTTGAGCCTGTTCTTACGACAGAATTAGCATCAAGATATACTCCATCTCTGTTCACTGAAATATCTGGACCAAAATTGACACGAAATTTCAAACCCTCTAATGCTTTTGTGAAACCTCCAAAATTAAATTCTGAATAGAAACTACCGAAAGCTCTTAAATTAATCCGTTGATCTTGAGAATAATTTTCTTCATTCACAATCGTTTTAACAGCGTCATCTCCACCCGGTAGTTCTACTCTTTTTCCTGTGGCATCAAATGGAACGGCATAACTAAAAATAGCTCTTGAACTTTCATAAAGTCCTGCAGTATTTACGTTATTGTTTCTACCCACAGTTGACTGCCCAAATTCTTGTACAGAATAAGCTGTATTCAACGTTCCTCCCATCGAAAACCAATCCGTGGGCTTTATATCAATACTCAATTTCCCTGAATAACGCTTATAACCTTGTCCTTTTACTGTCCCTTGATTATCCAGATAACCAAATGAACCATAAGCTTTCATTTTTTCACTACCGCCACTAACACTCAATGTATGTTGAGCCGTTAATGAGGTTTGCGTTATCATCCCTACCCAATCCGTAGTTTCTACTTTTGAGCCATCCCATGTTCCGCCAGCCCAGCCTTTTTGGATATTTGCCCAAGCGGAAGGGTCTGAAGTACCAAGAAAAATATCTTTATCATTCGCCTGGGTAGGTTGGTCTCCACGAGGAAAGACCGCTGGATTTGCATAATACTTTGACCAACGTCGGTAATCAATATACTGACCTGCATTCATTAGCTCAGCCCTGTTCTGCAAGGTTTCTGTTGTGTATGCAGTATTATAACTCAGTGTGTATTTACCATTCTTACCTCGCTTAGTCGTAACAATAACAACACCATTAGCTCCTCTGGAACCATAAATAGCCGTTGCAGAAGCATCTTTTAGTACGTCTATCGACTCAATATCGTTGGGATTGATATTCTCGATACCACCAGAAATCAAGGGAATACCATCTACAACATACAAAGGCGAATTCGAAGCTGTAAGTGAACGAACTCCTCTAATAGAAACACTACCAACAGTACCAGGACGTTCGTTTGATGAAATATCTACCCCAGCAGCTTTTCCTTGTATTCCTTGCAAGGCATTACTAACAGGTCTTTGATTAATTTCTGTCGAACTTACACTAACAATTGAACCTGTAACATCAGATTTTTTTCGCTCGCCATAACCGACTACAACTACTTCTTCTAGTGCCTTAATATCATTTACAAGAATAACGTTAATCACTGTACGTGAGCCTACAGTTACTTCTTGGGTTTCATAACCCGTCGAAGAAATCACCAATACCGTATTACCATCTGGCACATCTAGTTTGAACGAACCATCGGCAAGCGTTATAGTCCCCTTAGCTGTGCCTTTTATCTTAATCGTTACACCGGGCAGTGCTTCGCCATCGCTACTGGTTACTTTACCGCTAACGGATAAAGCAACTCCTGATTTGCTTGTCAACCTTTTCGAATTGACCAAATCAACACTTTTGCTAGGGACAAGATGTACTTTTCCCTGAACTTGAGTATAGCCACTAGCTAACGCCATCAGCACACTCACATTTAGTAATTTTTTAAGCATCAAATTTATATTTTAAAAAGTGAAACAGTTTTAAAAAGACTCAAATACATGATTTATTTAATATTTTTTTGTCTTTTTTGTAAAAGTATTCTCTTGAAAATACTCAACCTTCATGGGGCGTCCTGTAAAAATGGATGTATATTAAAACCTAATACATTATTCATTAAATACAGAAAAAACTTTATTTATTTCAAATATGCAATTTTCAAGAGGTTACATTTATGCCTCTTTGATTCGTATTTTGTAATATTTCAAGCTTTCTCTTCAATCAAAAAATAATCATCCTCCAAACAAATAAAAGCCACCAACCCAACAAAGAGATGGTGGAGATACAACTTATTATTTTCAGAAACAGGATGAAATCTATTGCATTTGCGTGTCATCCATCGTTGAGGAATTATTACTTTTCTTGAATAAGCTCATATTCATTTTCTCGAATCTAATAGAAAAATTCAGGTAAACGATTTGCGGCTTTGTGATTCTGTATGTAATACATAATTACGAATACCAGTATTGTCATTTACAATTAATAGTAAGAACAAATCGGTAGATTCCTCTACCGATTGAGTTGTAATTGCAGGTACTTTTTCTTTTTCAAGAATCCTTACTTTTTACCGCCACATAGCGGAATTAATTCTTCGGTCGGGCGTGAATTTAAAGATATTTGATAAGTATCAAAAAGTGACTATTCCTGTCTTTTGCTCTTGATTCGTAGCAATCATTCTGAAAAAAGCCTTTATCACAATTCATAAACAGAAATACTATTTCCCAATTATCTCCAAACGATGTTTTATGCCCCAATCCGTCAGGTTATTGATGATTGTTTGCAAAGATTTACCATGTTCAGTAAGCTGATATTGAACTGTAATGGGTTGTGTATCCAAAACGGTTCGTGTTATCAACTTGTTGGTTTCTAATTCCTTTAGTTCTTTACTCAACATTTTGTTAGAAATGCCCACTACATCATTCAGAATATCCGAAAAACGCCTCTTATTATAAAAGCAGATAGACGAAATAATGGATATTTTCCATTTGCCATACAGTACATCCATTGAGTCCTGAATAGCCATCATATTTTTTTTGTTTTGTAAACACTGATTTTCTTCCATAAGTTACTTTGTTACTTGTAGGTTACTGTTACTTTTAGTTACAAAGTTACAACAATATACAAAAGAGCCATAGCTTTGCATCGTAAACTTTAAGAGAATTAAAAAATGAACAAATTAGAAAACAAAGTAGCCTTTATTACAGGTGCTTCCAAGGGAATAGGTGCAGCGATTGCAACGCATTTCGCTGCTGAAGGTGCAAAAGTGGTTGTAAATTACGCATCAGACAAAAATGGAGCTGAAAAAGTAGTAAAAACGATAGCAGATAATGGTGGTACTGCAATTGCTATTCAAGGTGATGTATCAAAAACCTCAGATATTGTGAAACTTTTTGAGGAGACTAAAAGTACTTTTGGCACTTTAGATATTTTGGTAAACAATGCAGGTGTTTATCCAGCAGCCTTTATTGAAGACGTTACTGAAGAAACATTCCATAAACTATTCAATATTAATGTATTAGGCTCAATTTTGGCAATTAAAGAAGCTGTTAAGTTGTTTGGAAATGCTGGTGGTGTAATTATCAACATTAGTTCTGGAGTTAGTACAACACCACTACCAATGATGGCGGAATATTCGGCAACAAAAGCTGCATTAGATGCTATTACTATTGCTTTATCAAAAGAATTTAGTGGAAGAAATATCCGAATCAACTCGCTTTTACCGGGTGGAGTAGAAACCGAAGGTACAAGAGCTGCAGGTATTACAGGTAGCGATTTAGAAAAAAGCATCATTGCCAAAACACCACTAGGCCGCATTGGGCATCCTGACGATATTGCCAAAGTAGCTGTATTTCTTGCTTCAGACGATTCTGCTTGGATTACTGGTGAAAAAATTACAGTTGCTGGTGGTTTGTACGGTTTATAAAAAACCTAATGTAAATTTGAAGCCACAGGTATATATTATCTGTGGCTTTTTTTACTAATTATAAAAGAATATTAAATAAAATCTACCTAAGTATTGAGTTGCGTTTGTTGACTTTACATTGCTGTTTTAAAAACAAAAATCAATTCAAAAACCCTATTGAGATACAATTTTACCAAGCAGAAAAATAATTTCTCAAAAAAACAGACAAGTCTGTATGTTTTTAAAAATTTTCAATTATATTTGTTACGTAATAAAAAGGAAATAATGGAAACCAAAAAAAACATAGAAAATACCGCCGCAAGATTATTTTATGGACAAGGTTATAACTCAACTGGAATCAACCAAATAATAGCTGAAGCTGGCATTGCCAAAGCCAGTTTATATGCTCATTTTCCTTCAAAAATCGATTTACTGAAAAGCTATTTGAAAAATACTTCCATTAGTTCAAACGAGGTTTTGAGAAGTATAATCAACCAAAAACAAACACCGCAAGAAAAGGTGCTTAGTATCTTTGATTTTTTGGTCGAATTTTCAAATGAAACAAATTTTAATGGTTGTCATTTTTTAAATATTGCAGCCGAAATTCCACAATATAACGAGGACATACTTTCTTTAATCCAAGCTCAAAAGAATAAAATTCGTGAATTGTTTGTCGAAATTCTTGAGCCAATTCATCGTGAAGCTCTTGCTGATGAATTGTACATATTATTTGAAGGAGCTTTGGCAAGCAGTAAAGTTTTTAAAGAAAACTGGACTATTGAAGCTACTCGCAGAATCGTGGAAAAACTATTATAGTTTTTTATTCAAAAGAAAAAACAGACAAGTCTGTTTTTTCTAAACATATTTTCAATATTAAGAAACATTTCTAACACAAAAAGAAAGCAATGGAAATTACAGAAACGAAACAGGAAAAATTAGACTTAGCAACATTATTAGCGACTCAGTCAAAACAAGTTCAACTTCTTAATAATGATGAAGACGTTGTTATTCCTGACGAATGTGGTGATACTTTATGGGATAAAGTTTTGGCACAATATGAAAAAACAGATACACATAAATAATTAAAACTATGGCAAAGAATTTTGCAGAAATCGGATTTAGCTCGGCTGCCAAAAAATTACAAGAGCAATTTGGTAGCAGAGCCAACTATGCCCGTATGGAAAGACAAACGATATACGAAGGGCTAAGCAAATATGAACAACATTTTATTGCTCAAAGAGATAGTTTTTATATGGCAACAGTTGGTGAAAATGGCTTTCCTTATATCCAACACCGTGGTGGACCAAAGGGCTTTTTAAAAGTTTTGGATGAAAATAGACTAGGATTTATTGACTTCAAAGGCAATATGCAGTATATCTCGGTTGGGAATATGGCAACTAACAACAAAGTAGCCTTATTTTTAGTAGATTATCCAAACAAAAAACGATTAAAAATATATGCCAAAGCCGAAATTGTAGCGTTAAAAGATAACCCAGAATTACATCATTTACTTGATTTAGAAGATTATAAGTTTCGCCCAGAACGCATAATGGTATTCCATATTGAAGCCTACGACTGGAATTGTCCGCAACATATTACTCCACGATTTACAATTGAAGAAATAGAAGAAGTTTTACAACCTCAATACCAACACATCAAAAAATTAGAAGCAGAAATTGCTGATTTGAAGGCTAAATTGGGTTTGATTGAATAATTTAATTCTAATTCATTAATACATATTGGGTTCTTTTCTTCATTCTTTTTAGTAGAAGAAGCTTAGTCTTAGTGCTTTATTATTTTACATAACCATTTAATACTAAGATTTTTTCATGCAAAAAATGCACACTCATATTTATGCTGTTAACTGTTTGTAAATTAAAGACTTTATGTAATTCCTCTGTGTTCGCTACGCATAATTCTTCTCTTGCTTCATAAAAAATCCTTTTGTGCATCGCCATTTCAGGACAGTACCACAAATAAAAACCACCAACCCAAAAAGGGAAGGTGGTGATATAATTTGTTACTTCCAGAAACAGGATGGAATTTATTGCATTTGCATGCCATCCATTGTTGAGGAATTATTACTTTTCTTGAATAAACTCATATCCATTTTTCCAAATCGAATCGAAAAATTCAAGCGAACGATTTGCGGGTTTGTGATTCTGTAATATGTCTGGGTAAAACCTTCGCCAGTTGATACTTGGGTATTACCTCTGGTTTTGAAAATATCATTCACCGCAAGCGTAATCGAAGCTAAATCATTTTTCAGGAAAGTCTTCTTAATCGCTATATCAAATCCATAGAAAGGCTTGATATATCCTTGTGAAGAACTTTGTGCTTGGCTCATCGGCGGGCCGCCCATACCTTGATTTTGGGTTATTGGTAAATTTGTTTTGCCTTGATAATCACCCGAAAGTTGAATTACCCATTTTTTAGGAAGACTCAAATTATTATTCAATTTACCAAAAACAGTCCAAAGTGCTTCGGTCGCTAAACCTTTGTCGATATTATCAATATTGATTTTTGAATTGTAAAAATTAATATTTGCTGTAAAATCCCACCACTTCACAATCTTGTTAGTATAAGTAAATTCTGCTCCATAATTAATACTTGAATTCGCATTGATATAAGTATTAATCAGATCAAGTTTACCACTTATTGGGTTTATTTCTTGATTCAAATATCTGGTTATCAGATTATTGGTATGTTTATAATACACCGATGTCAAAAACGTAGCTGCACCTTTAGATTTACTGTATGAAAACTCACTTGAAGTAGTAAATTCTGGGACTAAATCAGCATTTCCACGAGTAATATTTAAACTATCGCTATAATCTACAAAAGGAATCAATTGAAAGAAATTCGGACGATTTACTCTACGTGTTACACTTAATTGAATTTGGTCAGTTTGAGTTAGACTTTTACTTAAAAACACCGAAGGAAACAGACTGATTGGATAACGATTACTGAATTTTTCACCTGTATTCAATAATTTTCCATCATAAGCAGAGCTTTCGCCTCTCAATCCAACTTTGTACGAAAACAACTTTTTCACTTTTCCTGCCAATGATAAATAAGCAGCATAAACATTATTTTTGCTTTCGTAATTGGTTGAAGCTGAAGTAATGTTTTTGTAAATATCGCTTCCTACAGCTTTCAGACTATTATCGTTTATATTTGAAAGTTCATTGATCTGGAGTCTAACACCTGTTTCAAGTGTAATTTCATTCTTTAAAGGCTTTACATAATCGGTTTGGAAAGTAATAAATTTATTACTCCCATTTCCAATATTTTTCTGAATCTGTGTTCCTGTAATCTGGCTACCATTTAGGTAATTGGTTGAATACAAACCATCGTTTTTGTTTGTTCCTCCAAAATATGTAAAATCGGCGGTAAGCTCCTCTCCTGCTTTTGCAAAAGTATGTTTCAAACCCATTTGTCCGCCTAAAGGTTTAAAGCTACGATTGGAATTAGAAATTCTATTGCTATAACTTGTATAACCATTGGTAGTATTTTGTATATCAATATCTTCTGATGGTTTGAATTGCCCACCTCCTAAAATTCCTGCAATCGAGAAACTTGTTTTATTGGTAATGTTATAGTCTAAACCCAATCTTGAAAAAGTAATCGAACCTTTAGTTTTACTTGAAATATCTTGATAAACATTCGAGTTTACTCCGCCAATTGTACTAATACGTTCACTATAACCATTGGTATTATTTCTCATGTTGAAGTTCATCACCATCAATGAAAGATTTACTTTCTTTTGTTGAAGATTGAAACTTCCCATAAGATTTGAACCGCCGAAACGGTCGGCTCCGCCATTGACAAATCCATTATAACCATTGCGTTTATTCTTTTTTAGTACTACATTGATAATCCCAGCCATACTTCCAGAAGCATCGTATTTTGCTGAAGGATTGGTAATTACTTCTACTTTTTCAATAACATCTGCTGGGATTTGGTCCAAAGAAAGTGTTGTGGGTCTTCCATCAATAAAAAGTGTTGGAGCGGCATTTCTAACTTTCACATTGCCATCAATATCAACCTGCACAGACGGAATATTTCTCATTACATCCACAGCAGTACCGCCAGCAGTCACGATGTTTTTATCTACATTGAAAGTCTTTTTATCAATGTCCATTTCAACCAGTGCTTTGGTAGCTGTTACTACAACTGCATCCAACATTTTGTTGTCAGTATCAAGTTTTAATTTTCCTAAATCTTTTTCAAAACCCGCCATAAATTTCGCCATCATAGCTGGGTCTGGTTGTTGGCCAGGCTTTGGTGGAGCAAAACCTCCATCCATTTTAGGAAACTGAAATGCAATTGGCATTTCAAGTGTTTTATAGCCTACGGAACTGATTTTTAGTTTCAACCGTCCCATTACTGGTAAATCCTTGAAACTAAATTCACCATTCATTTCTGTCTGTAATGCCTTTACCAATATATCTTTATTTTGTTTTGAGGCACTGTCTTGAACAGTTTTTAACACTACAATTGAAGCAAATTCAACAGCTTTCCCCTGTTCATCTACTACTTTTCCGATAATCTTTCCGAAATTCATTTCAGGAGCTTTTGCTCCTTTGGCGGGTGTTCCAAATGGCATTTGAGCCATACTTGCTATTGAAATCAATACTGATAATAAAGCAGATAATACTATTTTCATTGCGTACATTATTTTAATTGAACCAAGCTTATTGACGTATCAAAAAACTTGCATCAAAGGTGTACAAGATGATTGACACAATCAACGATTTGTATAGCAATGAATATCGAATGTATATCAATGAAAAAAAGAAGAGTAGTTTTCGTGAACCGAAATGCGTGTTTAAGGAAGATTTTACTCTGATAAACTCTTAATACTTGCCACATATTTTTTGCCAACAGGTAATTCTATTTTGGATAAAGAAATCTTTGATTGATGAAAACCCGTGATCTTTTGTTTATTGATAATGTAAGAATTATGGATTCTAACAAAGTGCTTTTCAGGAAGTTTGGCTTCCATTCCTCTCAGGTTACTGCGTGTCATCAGCGGATAAGCTCTATTCATTAAATAAATCTTAACATAATCTTTGAGTCCTTCAATGTAAATAATTTCACTAAAAAATAGCTTTACTTTTTGATACTCCACACTAATAAAAATATAATCTTCTTCGTTTTCTTCGCTAAGTTTTTCCCGCAATCTGAGTTGGTCTTCCACTTTTTTCAGCGCAATCGCCAACCTTTCCTTACGAATTGGTTTCATTAAATAATCAACAGCATTTAATTCAAAGCCTTCTAAAGCATATTGATGATACGCCGTTGTAAAAATAACTAAAGGCGGATTTTCTAAGGTTTTGATAAACTGCGTACCTAACATTTCGGGCATTTGAATATCCGAAAAAATCAAATCGACCTCATTTTTTTGTAAAAAATCAGGTACATCTTCTGGACTATTAAATTTCTCAAGAATCTCTATATTGACAAAATCCAATAAATCATCTTCCAGAATATTCAAAGCAAATGGTTCGTCATCTATTAAAATACACCTAATTTTCATCTAACATCAGTT
Source organism: Arcicella lustrica (assembly GCF_034930985.1). NCBI lineage: Bacteria > Pseudomonadati > Bacteroidota > Cytophagia > Cytophagales > Flectobacillaceae > Arcicella > Arcicella lustrica. Next base: position 191,238 of record NZ_JAYGIM010000011.1, on the reverse strand, counting down.
TTAGTGTTACTTCAAAATAATCTGTTGTGTGATTGATATTCAGTTCATGCTTGTTCGGATATAATAATTCCAGTCTTCGCTGAATATTAGTCAGCCCGATTCCTTCGTTGTGAATCATCGTTTTCTTTAGAAGTATTTTATTTTTTGACTTGAATAAAATGCCATTGACTATTTTCTTGAATTCAAAATGAATATCTGGAGCATTTTTGCTATCAATCCCATATTTGAAAGCATTCTCAACAAAATGAATAAATAATAAAGGCTCTATCTGAAAATTATGGATATTTTCATCCACGTTAAAAGCCACAGTTCCTTCAATCGGTAAACGGAGTGTTTGTAATTCAATAAAGTTTTTTAAATGCTCCATTTCTCTGTTAAATTCTACTTTATTTCCTTCTACCTCATACAGAATATACCTAAGTATTTCAGAAAGTTTCATGACAGATTCTTCTGATAATTCAGATTTTTTTCGGATTAACCATCTGATATTATTGAGCGTATTAAATAAAAAATGTGGACTAATCTGCAATTTTAACATACTTAGTTCAGCTGCAGTCTTTTCAAGTTCTATTAGCTTGTTGAGTTCTTTTTGCTTCGCTTGTTCTTCATAAAGAAATAACATGGTACTAGTTAAAATACATAATGAAAATATGATGGTAGGACCAATTATCAAGCGAATAAAAAAAATATTTTGTTCTTCAATCTTTTTGTACCCTTCTACAGGACTAAAATGAATGGTTAAATAATTAAAGAAAATGTAGATTGCTAAAAGTATGAAAATTAGTACGGTAAACTTGATTCTTCTTTTCTCAAAGAAGTATTTTGGAGCCATAAAATTGATATTCAAATAGAATGTCGTGGCTATAAAAAGAATGTTTAGAAAATGTGTTTTAACAAAATAAAAGTTAAAATCACTGATTTTTTTGGGTTCATATAAGTATCCAATAAAAGGCAAAAGCAATAGAATCACCCAAGTGATGATATGCGATAAATACGGTTTTACAAATCTTTTTATCATGTTGATTGAATGATTAATGGTTACTCTTTTCTAACCGTAGAAATGGCATAAAGCGGATATACATCAATGGGCGGATAGGTAGAGAAGTTTTCTAAAGAAAGTCGAATACCTAAATCTCGTTTTTTTTCTTTTAAAAACATAAACATACTTTGCATTGCTCCTTTATTCGATGCTTTTATCTCTAAAGGCACAATTTGTTCGCCTTGCTGAATAACATAATCTATTTCTGCATTACTGTTGGCGTTTTCTCGATGCCAATAATATAAATTTTCTTGCTGCAAAGGATTGCCATATTTCAGATATTCTAGTCCAACAAACATTTCAGCGATTGCTCCTTTGTTAATAGCATCAAAATCATTTTGAGCTAATAACTTTCCGGCATCCAAGCCTAAAATTCTTTGATAAAGTCCTGTGTCTAATAAAATAAGTTTACGTTTTTTTTCGTCTAGCTCCGCTCCTAGCGGAATTCCATTGGCAGAACTATGCGTTACGGGAATGACCAAACCCGCCATCATCAATAATTGAACCGCCTCCTTGATTTGTACAATACTTGTTTGAGTTGCCGCTTTGGTATAAATAAACTTCCCTCCTGTTTGCTGTATGATGGCATCAAAAACTTCTGAAATTCTCATAGAAGGTACTCTTTTTTTATACTTGGCAAAATCTGCTTTGATTGAAATGATTAAATCATCCAAAACAGCTTGTACTTCTAATAAGCTACTTCCTTTGGCATATTGAGCAACGGCTTCTGGCATTCCTCCTACTATCAGAAATTTCTTAAAATATTCTGTCAGTTTTTGATGAAAAGGCAAAGCCAAAGGATTTGTTGGGCTTGCTTGTTTTTTCAAATTGATAAGTCTTTGTTCTCCTAAACTTCCTAAAAATTCATCAAAAGAAAAGGGATAAACAAAAACAGACCGCACCCTACCAACCCCAAAAGATGGCAGCTGTTCTAATGCAAATTCTAATAATGAACCTGCTGAAATAAGATGTAGCGCTGGCATTTTCTCATAAAAAAAACGAAGAGATGAAATAGCAGGCAAACACATTTGAATTTCATCAAAAAACAATAAAGTCTTACCCGGAATGATGGGAGTGTTGAAGTATAAAGATAAATTTTCACAAATCGTTTTGGGGTCAAGATTTCCATTAAAAAAAGCTTGGACATCTAAAGATTCTTCAAAATTGATTTCAATATAATAGTCAAAATGCTTTGACAATTCCTGTACAGCTGTCGATTTTCCAACTTGTCTTGCTCCACGAAGCATCAGTGGTTTTCTATCAATTTGGTTTTTCCAATCAAGTAAAACCTTGTCTATTTCTCTTTCAATATGCACTTTCATCATTTTTCGTACCCGTAAATTCATTACAAATGTGAAAAATAGTAGGCATAAAAACAATTTAAAAGTAATTTATAGGTATCGGAGATATTGATAAAAAAGGTAAATGATAAAAATTCAAGGGATTGGCACTCTTTTATAAAATCATTATTAACGAATAAATGTATTATCTTATCAAATAGGTAAAAGTAGTTTAAGCGTGTTGTTGGCTTTAAACTAAAATATTAAGTTTTATCAAATATCATACTCTCAAAATTTATGAAAAAAGTATCCTTCTTTTTAATCGCTGTTACAATCCTTTCTTGCCTTTCTTTCAAAGGCAAATGCCAAGTGCCTTCTTTTGATTATCTGAATGTCAAAGCACCTTTTGATATGCCGAAAATTAAAACCCCGAATTTTAGTAAATGTCAAAAAATTTTGATTACTGAATTCGGTGCCGTGCAAAATGACAAACAAAAAACCTCAAAAGCCATTGAACAAGCCATTAATAAAGCCAATCAAATTGGTGGTGGAATTGTGATTATTCCAGCAGGAGAATGGAAAACGGGAAAAGTACACTTCAAAAGTAATGTCAATTTACATTTAGAAAAAGGTGCAATTTTAAGTTTTTCGGGCAATCCAGAAGACTATCTCCCTGCCGTACATACTACTTGGGAAGGAATGGAATGCTATAATTACTCTCCTTTGATTTATGCGTATCAATGTAAAAATATTGCTATTACAGGACAAGGAGAAATAAAAGCGGAAATGGATACTTGGAAAAAGTGGTTCACTCGTCCAAAACCACACATGGAAAGCTTGAAAAGATTGTACAATTTATCTGCCAAGAATATTCCTGTTACTGACAGACAAATGGTAAATGATACGGCAAATCTTCGTCCGCAATTTGTACAATTCAATCGTTGTGAGAACATTGTATTGGAAGGAATTTCTATCACAAACAGCCCATTCTGGACAATCCATCCTTATTTATGCAAAAATATGGTTATCAGAAATATCAAAGTATATGCACATGGACATAATAATGATGGCGTTGACCCTGAAATGACGCAAAATTTATTGATTGAAAACTGCACTTTCGACCAAGGAGATGATGCCATCGCCATTAAATCTGGGAGAAATCAAGAAGGTTGGAGAATTAAAGTACCTTCAAAAAACATTGTAATCCGTAATTGTAATGTAAAAAATGGGCATCAATTGCTGGCACTCGGTAGCGAATTGTCGGGAGGTATCGAAAATGTATTCATGGATAATTGTAATGTAGTAGATGGCGCAAAATTGAATCATTTAGTATTTATAAAAACCAATGAACGCATGGGTGGATATGTAAAAAATATTCATATTTCTAATATCACTTCAGGAAAAATAGACCTTGGCATTTTGGGAATAGAAACCGATGTGTTGTATCAATGGAGAACTTTAGTTCCTACTTATGAAAGAAGACTCACTCCTATTCAAGACATTTATTTAAAGAATTTAAAAGCGACCAACGTAAAATTTATTTCAAGAATTTTAGGTCAAAAAGAACTTCCTATCAAAAATGTATCGCTAAAAAATGTTTCAGCCGATTTGGTGGCAGACAAGAAAAACATTCATGAGAATATTGTGAATTTTATGGAGTAATATCACAAAACGTTCAGTATTTAATTTTTGAAATAAAGGCGAATGAGTATTAGTTTTTCTAATACTCATTCGCCTTTTGCCTAAGATTTCTCTATATTTCTAAAACCTATGCTTGTTTACGAGCGATAGCTTTTAATGCTTTTTCTACGATTGAAGCTGCATTCAAACCATATTTCTCCATCAATTGAGCTGGAGTTCCTGATTCTCCAAATGAATCTTCTACTCCTACAAATTCTAATGGAGCAAGATGTTTTTTGATTAATACTTGTGCTATTGAATCGCCTAAACCACCAGCAATTTGGTGTTCTTCAGCAGAAACTGCACAACCTGTCTTGCGAACTGATGCTAAGACAGCTTCTTCGTCCAAAGGTTTAATCGTGTGAATATTGATAATTTCAGCATCGATTCCTTTCTCTGCTAAAATTTCGCCTGCTAAAATTGCTTCCCAAACCAAATGTCCTGTTGCAAAAATACTTACGTCTTTTCCTTCGTTCACTGTCCAAGCTTTACCGATGATAAACTCTTGGTCTGGAGCGGTGAAAATTGGTACAACTGGACGACCAAAACGTAAATAAACTGGTCCTTCGTGTTCAGCCACAGCGATAGTTGCCGCTTTTGTTTGGTTATAGTCACAAGGGTTTATGACCGTCATGCCAGGAAGCATTTTCATCATTCCTAAATCTTCAAGTATTTGGTGAGTAGCACCATCTTCGCCCAATGTCAAACCTGCGTGTGAACAAGCAATTTTAACATTTTTGTTAGAATACGCTACCGATTGACGGATTTGGTCATACACACGACCAGTACCGAAGTTAGCAAAAGTAGTAGCAAATGGGATTTTTCCACCAATTGTTAAACCAGCAGCGATACAAATCATGTTTGCCTCAGCAATACCCGTTTGGAAAAAACGCTCTGGATTTTCTTTGATAAAAGCATCCAATTTCAATGAACCAATTAAGTCAGCACAAAGGGCTACAACATTTGGGTTGGTTTGTCCCAACACCTGCATCCCAGCACCAAAGCCAGAACGAGTATCTTTTTTTTCTGTGAAAGTATATTTTTTCATCTTGAATTTCTAAGTAAATCAAAATCAGTTGAATAGATTTTGAAGGAGTAATGTTATTAATGATTTTTACTTTGTTGAGATTAATAATCTCCCAAAGTTTCAGGTAACTGTGCTAATGCTGCTGCTAATTGCTCATCGTTTGGAGCAACCCCATGCCATTTGTGTGAACCCATCATGAAATCAACACCAGCACCCATTTCAGTGGTCATCAATATCATTGTTGGTTGTCCGTTTCCAGAGAAAGCACGAGCTTCTGCCAATACTTTCACGACATCTGCCATATCGTTACCATTCATTTTCATTACATTCCAACCGAAAGCTGCATATTTAGCTCCTAAATCACGGTTGTTCATTACTTTATCTGTTGGTCCATCAATTTGTTGACCGTTGTAGTCGATGACAGCGACCAAGTTATCTACTTTGTGGTGTGGAGCGTACATGGCTGCTTCCCAAACTTGACCTTCGTTTTGTTCGCCATCACCCATTAATACAAATACTAATGAATTATCTCCATTTAATTTTTTCGCTTGTGCGGCACCAATGGCTACCGACATTCCTTGTCCTAATGAACCAGAAGCAATACGAATTCCTTCAAGGTGTTCGTGAGTAGTTGGGTGACCTTGAAGACGTGAATTTAATTTACGGAAAGTTGCTAATTCAGCCGCTGGAAAGTAGCCAGCACGAGCTAATACTGAATAGAAAACTGGAGAAATATGTCCATTTGATAAAAAGAAAAGGTCTTCACCAATACCATTCATATCGAAAACTTTGTTTCCAGCTTCATCTGATTTTAAAGTCATTTGGTCGAAGTAAAGACCTACCAATAAATCAGTACAGCCTAATGAACCGCCTGGGTGACCAGACTGACAAGCGTGTACTTGGCGTACGATGTCACGACGTACTTGCGAAGCAACTTTTTGTAATTCAGTAATTTCCATTTGTTCTTGATTAATTTTTGTAAGCTTTTATAGTTAATATATTTAAAGTATTTGATAGGAAACACCATAACACTATAGAACACATAGTGCAAAAAAAACACTTCTATACAAAACCATTTAATACTCTTAAAAATAAGTAACAATTAAATGTTTTGTTTTTTATCGCAATTTAATATACTTTTTTAAAGAATAAACCATAACACAATAGAACACTTAATTTAAAAATAAAATGTGTCTGTGATACACATTTCCAGTTTAATAAAAAAGACTTTAAAAAGTCAAAGCGCTCTATTCCATATTGCTAGCACAAAAGTAGAGATTAAATATAACATGAACAATTTTTAGTTTAATAAATTAAAGTGCTTTTAAATACTTTATTTCAAAATGAATGGTTTTCAAAATCTCTTAGGAAAACCATTCATTTAAACTAAAACCATTTATCCTTCTCGCACAATTCCTAAAGAAATAGCTTCTGAAAGAGAAATTCTATCTGTAAAATTTTCATCAATAAGTACTTCTTCTGAAAGAACTCTTAATTGCTTCCACGTTGATTCAAGGGCATTTTTAATAATAAATGAGCCTTTAATTTCTATGGTTATTTCTGTTTCAGAAGCATTTTTTATGCTATTATTTACTTTACTTAATAAGGCTTTTCTTTCTTCTGTTTCATTAGAAAAAACAGGCTTGTATTGATTTTTTTCTAAAATACTATTGAGTTCTTCGACTGAAGTAATAGGTTTTTCAATATCACTTTTAGCTAATTGTTGGATGGATTTTTTATCAACTTTTGTTTTTCCATTCAATACTTTGCCTTTCAATTCGTTGTTCATTTTATCTAAACCCTGAGCAAAAACAGCATCTCTTTTAATTGTTGCCGGGCTTACATTAAATTCTTGGGCTAGTTTTGACGCTGTATCAATCAATATCAAATCTTCAACTCCTTTCCCTGTCCTAACGCCTCCTTGTTTTGCCCTAAGTCGTTGATATTTAAGTCCTCTCAAATATGAAATCTGTTCAGAAGTCATATTTCTACGACCCACTTGAAAATCAATCATAAAATCTTTGACATCCTCAATCGTAGGGAACGACATCAAATCAATTTGAAAATCAATCCCATTTCGTTTGCAAATTTCATAACGGTGGTGACCATCAAATAACACAAAAGCTGCATCATTCGGGTTTTCACTGGTTGGATTAATCACTCCTTGGGTAGTATCCCAAATCAACAGCGGTGTTCTACAACCATTTGCAATGATACTTTCTTCTAATGAACTAAACTCATCGTTATTTAAAGGAGGTATAAAATCCTTTAATTCTGCTAAAATAATGAGGTTGTTCTTGATATTTTCAGAGCTTATCAGCTTATTATTCTTTAAGGTATTAGCGGTACTTAACGCTAATTGTTTTTTAAAATCAATCCCTTTCATAGCTTCTATTGGTTAATCACTTGTAAATACTCAACATACTCATCACAAAAATCTTTATAACATTTATAGGCTTCAGACGAACTGTTGATTGTTCCTAATGTTGCCTGAAGTGCCTGAGATTTTTGAAAATCTATCAAGTGTCTAATTTCTGTTTTAAAGACTCTACAACTGTCTTTCATACTATTTCTTACTGCTTCTTTAAAACCATCGTGAACAGTGTTTTTCTTTACCATCGTGAAAACAATACCATCCAAAGTCAAATCACGGTTGGTATGTGTTTTTACTTCACTGATACGATTTAAAAGAGAATTTAATCCTTTCAAAGAAGACGATTCTGGCAACATCGTAATTAAAGTTGCATTGGAAGCATTCAAGGCAGAAACCGTAAGTTTACTTAAACTTGGTGGGCAATCAATCAAAACATAATCGAAAGATTCTAACAATGGTTCAATCTTGTGTTTTAACCTAACGTCCCCTCCTACTTTAGATAATAAATCTACTTCCGATTCAGCCAATGAAATATCTGAAGGTGCAAGCCATAAATTATCCAAAATCTCGACAACTGGCAAAGGCAAATTCGTAAACAAACAATCTGCTACTTGTACTTCTGGATTTTCTACGCCTAATATTTGTGATAAATTTCCTTGTGGATCAAAATCAACTAATAAAACCTTAAAACCTTTGCTGACTAACGATTCCCCCAAACAAGCCGTTGTGGTGGTTTTACCAACGCCTCCTTTATGATTTACTACCGAAATTACTCTTGCATGCTGATACAAATATTCGCTGTAGCCGTATTTCTTTAAGATGGGTTCTAATTTAAGTAAATCATCTTCGCTTAGTTTACGAGAACCATTTGAATTAAATACCAAATCTAATTTTCGTTTTGGCAATCCAGCTTCATCATTAAGTCCATTGACGTTTAAAGAAGGATTATGTCTGAAAAAATTACTGATTTTCTCTAAGGTTAAATTCGTTTTCATATTTTATCTCACAATGGTTGTATATATTTTTATATTAATGGTTCAATATTTTATATCCTAATAATATGATAAGCCTAATTTGGTCGCTTGAGCCTTATACTTTTTCTGAATTTCTTTAAATACTTCAATGTCTTTAAATGATTCCAGTGTGGTAATAACTATGGTTTCAAAACCTGTATTTTCTCTAAAGAAAGCTAAAAAGGTTTCCTTACTAATTTCGGTTCCTACTTTGGTTAAGTAATTATCATAATAAATAGAAGAATACAACGAACCAGCCAAGACATCCAAAACCCTTTTATAAATCGTTAGATGGTCATTTAAAATTTTATCAACCTCTCTCCTTTTCTCTTGATAAACCTCTTCTAAAAACTCTTTTTGTAATTGCTTTTGCTGTTCGATATGAAGTTTTTCATCGTTATTTTTCTTCAACATCGCTTTCACCACTTTTTTCTCTTCTTCTACTTGTAGATGTCTATCCACCAACTGGCTTGAAGAAATGATTTTACTTAGATATGCTGGTATATTTTTAATCTTATTTTTATCTTTTTTAATTTCAGACAAAACGTACTCCACTCCTAACTCCACTTGCAAAACTGGATATTTTTCCAGCCATTCGCTTATAGTTGCTTTAGAAATTGACCAAGCATTTAATTTTTCAAATAACTTTTCCTCAATTGCCTCAAAAGCTGATGGGTTTGTAATTGTTTCAATTACTTCAAAAGGCGCATCATCTAAAATAGAAACGATGTTCCTATCGTCAATTTCTAATTGTTGTGAGGATTTTATAATATTTTTCTCAATTTTAAACTGCAATGAAACTACTTTTTTCCCATCCTTTACTTCTTTGAATGTAAAAATCAAATCGGAGTTTTTGATTAATTCCTCTTGTGCTTTTATAATTACTTTTTGTTTGAAAAGTCCATACATCTCGTACTTATTTTCCAAATTGAACATTTTCCTCATTTCATTGACTGTGAATTGAAATTTTCCAAAACGTTCAAATTCCTTGCAAAAACCATAGAAACGAATAGCGTAAATGCTATCCATCGACACAAGATTCCTTACATCAATATAAGTAAAGTTCTTTTTAAGTTGTAGTAGGTAATTACTCAGCATAGGCGGGAATAGAAAACTGAATGCTCCCTCCTTTTTATGGTATTCAATCTGCGAAAGAATATTGGCAACTTTCCAACTATTTTCATCTTCTAAGTAAATCTCTTTCTTCATTAACTTTCGAGATTCCTTTTCAAGAAGATTGTATAAATAATCGCTTGTTTTCGCTTTTAGAAACTGTGATACTTCCGAGACCTTCACTTTGGTCACAGAAAAGCCTTCTGCAGTTTGCTTAGTGTTCAATACTAGAAAATAAAATATTTTCATTTGAAAGGCAGTCAAATCAAATTTTGCATTGAGAAGAGGATTTCCCAAAACAATCATATAAGAACTGCTCGATATTTTTTCAAGTGCATCAATGCCCTTTTTATCAACAAGACTTTCTTTATTGTTATCTATTTTCATGCCTGCAATAAGATTATGAATAATTGCATTTCAACACTTTCCAAATGATTCAAATATGTATCAAATGTACAAATTTTTTTGAGCACTACAAGGAAAAGGGATTCAATTTTGTATCAGAGCGCATTTATTTTTGAAATGGCATCATTTACTGAGTCAAAACAACACTCTAAAAGTTATACGTAACACTTCAAAAGTTATCTTATGACACTCTAAAAGTTATTTTTAAGCACTTTAAAAGTTATATTAAACACTCCAAAGGTTATAAAAGACACTTCAAAAGTTACAATTAAGCATATAATCAACTGATTTTCAAAAGATTACAACAGAGGAAATATTAGAAAATAAAAAAGAAATAAAAAGAAATATCTTCAAATGCTATTTTGTTGATTTATATGTGGTTAGAATAAGAAATTTTGAATATTATTAAAATAATTTTAAAATAAATACCTCATTTATTCTAATACGATACCATACGTTGACCAAAAACATTAAGAGCAAGTAAAGACACTCTAAAAGTTATGCTTATTTCAAAGATTTTATTTTATTGAAATGGTTTTGCAACATTCGAGCACTCAAAAAGATATAGATAAATATATCGAATAACTTTTTAGCCATTATTGGAAATTTAATTTAGCTCAAACACTCTAAAAGTTATAGTTGTTACAAAAAGAGCAAAGTATCATTGTGAGCTTTTGGTCTTTTTGTAGAGATTTCAAACACTCTAAAAGTTATAATAGAAGCAATGTTAAGAGTCCGTAATACATCCATAATATTGCTATAATTTTATAGCACGCTAAAAGTTATAGTATGAATTTTTAATACCAAAGTATCATAATGAGCCTTTGGTTATTTGAATTAAACTAGCCAAAACCAACTTACGAACACTCTAAAAGTTATATTATAAACAGCAAAGTATCACAATGAGCTTTTGATTTGCTTTATGTTTTTACAAAGGTTTTTAATTTTTTCATGAAAGAGAAAGACACTCTAAAAGTTATATTACAAATAGCAAAGTATCATAATGAGCTTTTGATTGTTTATTGCCTACAACTGCCTTTTGAACGCCGTAATCGTTTGCTAGTCAAAAATACTTTCCAGATTTTCTTTAATCAGCAAGCTAAATCTTCGTGCAATAATGAATGATGGTTTGATAAGATTTTACATAAAATTATTATTGTTACAAAATGTAATAATAATTGCACTTATGTTATTGTATTTATGAATATTACCTGTAAATTTGTTTCGAATTAGATGAAACACTTAATTTTTATTAGGAATAATCAATACCTAATATTCAATTTATAAAGACAAAATAGGGTGTAGAAAATATAAACTCATACCATTTATTAAGATGGATTGGGGTATAATTTTTATGCTAAAATTTTGTAAAGTTCTATATGTCAGCTAAATACAATTATATGTTCTCTAAATAAAGGATAGACGATTTAATAATCAAAATAATGTTTTCAAAAAGAAAGTTTTCGATAATAATAGTGTTATGCTCGCTATTATCTTTTATTAAGTTACAGGCACAAACTGCTAAAACAAATGTATTGGTTTTTAGTAAAACCGCAGCATTTAGGCATCAGTCGATTGATGCAGGAAAAACAGCTTTAGCCAGAATGGCGAAAGAGAAAGGTTTTGGTGTGAGTTTTACAGAAGATGCTGAGACCTTCAATGAACTAAATCTTAAAAAATATCATGCTGTGGTATTCCTCAATACAACTGGCGATGTATTGAACAACGAACAGCAAAGTACTTTTGAGCGATACATTCAAGCGGGTGGGGGATATGTCGGGATTCACGCTGCAACAGATTGTGAATACGATTGGCCTTGGTATGGGAAATTGGCTGGAGCATTTTTCTTGGATCATCCATCTACGCCAAGTAATGTACAAAAAGGCAAGTATTTTATCACTCAAAAAAATGAATTTACAGCAGGAATGCCAGAGGAATTTGAGCGTACAGATGAGTTTTATAGTTTTAAAGACATTTCCCCGAAAATCAATGTAGTCTTGAAAATTGACGAAAAAAGCTATATCGGTGGTAAAAACGGCGAGAATCACCCAATGAGTTGGTATCAAGCATTTGATGGCGGTCGTTCATTCTATACGGCAATGGGACATACCAATGAAACATTTTCAGAACCACTGTTCCTAAATCATCTTTGGGCAGGTATCAAATATGCTGCTGGACTATCGTCACTAGGAGGGGAAATGCCTAAAAATGTGGACTTTAGCAAAGCAAGACCAGAAGAAAATCGTTTTACAAAAGTAGTTTTAGAAGAGAAATTGGATGAACCCATGGAGCTATCAGTACTAAACGATGGGAGAGTATTGTTTATTCAGCGAAAAGGAGAAGTTCGTTTGTATAATATCAAAACGAAAGAATTGAAAACCATTGCTAAAATTCCAGTTAACCTTAAATATGTCAGTAAAGAAGGGAAAGTATCAGTAGCTGAAGATGGACTATTAGGATTGAATAAAGACCCAAATTTTGCTCAAAATCACTGGATTTATTTATATTATTCAACTCCAGAAGCATCTAAAAATATCTTAACAAGATATGAACTCAAAGGCGATGAATTAGTCCTTGATTCTAAAAAAGTATTATTAGAAATACCTACTCAGCGTGAAGAATGTTGCCACACAGGAGGTTCTATCGCTTGGGATAAAGTCGGAAATCTATATTTATCGACTGGCGATAATACTAATCCACATGGTTCAAGTGGTTATAGCCCAAGTGATGAACAAGAAGGAAGAAGTGCTTGGGATGCACAAAAGTCATCTGCAAATACAAACGATTTGAGAGGTAAAATCATCAGAATTAAACCACAAGCCGATGGAAGCTATACGATTCCTGAAGGAAACTTATTCCCAAAAGGTACGCCGAATACTCGTCCAGAAATTTATACGATGGGACATAGAAATCCCTTCCGTATTTCAGTTGACTCAAAAACTGGTTACGTATATTGGGGAGAGGTAGGGCCAGATGCTTCGAAACCAACAGAAAATAGAGGTCCAGCAGGACATGATGAAGTAGGACAAGCACGTAAAGCAGGGAATTTTGGTTGGCCGCATTTTGTAGGCGATAATCAAGCTTACTATAAATATGATTTTGCCAATAAAAAGTCTCTTGAACAATGGGATGCGAATGCTCCTACAAATACTTCCCCCAATAACACGGGCTTAAAAGTGCTTCCACCAGCACAGAAAGCATTTATTTGGTATCCTTATGGATTGTCGAAAGAGTTCCCTTTGGTAGGAAATGGTGGTAGAAATGCGATGGCTGGGCCAGTATTTTATTCGGATGAATTTAAAAATGCTACTCGTTCTTTTCCGAAGTATTATGATGGAAAATTCTTAGCTTATGAATGGATGCGTGGCTGGATTATGGCAGTAACGATGGATAAAGAAGGTAATTTTGAGTCAATGGAGCGTTTTATGCCAAGTTATAAGTTCAGCAACCCAATGGATATGGAATTTGACGAAAATGGAGATTTGTATATGTTAGAATACGGTTCTGGATGGTTTACTGCCAATGATGATGCTCGTTTAATTCGAATAGAATACAATGGAGGAAATCGTAAACCGCAAATTCAAATGGTGGCGAATCAGATGGGAGGAGCCGTTCCGTTCAATTTAAAACTTAGCTCAAAAGGTACGGTTGATGCCGATGGAGATGTTTTGAAATATACTTGGAAAATTACTTCAAAAAATGGTTTTAGTAAGATTGTCAACACGCCAGAAGCGAATTTAATGCTCAGTAAGATAGGCGTTTACAAAGCTACGCTAACAGTAAATGACGGCAAAGGAGCATCGAATAGTCAGTCTATGGAAATTGCAGTTGGAAATGAACCGCCAGTTTTGAGTTTGGAAATGCCAAAAAGTAATAAGACTTTTTTTGTGCCGAATCAATCGTTCAACTACGAAATTAAAGTAAAAGATAAAGAAGACGGCACATTAGGGAAAGACATCAATGAAGAGCAAGTAGCGGTGAGTATTGACTATTTATCAGAAGGTTACGATAAAATACAAATTGCCCAAGGACACCGTTCGGCAGATGCTAATGCCCTTTTTGCCACAGGAAAAAAACTGATAGATGGCAGTGATTGTGCGGCTTGTCATAGTAAAGAAAAAAAATCAATCGGACCAAGTTATAAAGAAGTAGCAAGCAAATACAAAGGAGATGGCACAGCCTTGGAAAGACTGACGAAAAAAGTAATTTCAGGAGGAAATGGTGTTTGGGGCGAAACTGCCATGGCTGGGCATCCACAGCTTTCTGCTAATGATGCAGCTGAAATGGTAAAGTATATTTTAAATCTTTCCAATGAAAAACCGAAGGAAAAATCTTTACCAGTAAAAGGGAAATTTGATGCCAAAATTCCATCAGGAGATAAAGGAAAAGGTGTATTTATCGTAAGAGCTTCTTATGAAGACCAAGGAGCGAATAATCTTCCTTCTTTGAAATCAGAGCAATCATTCATACTAAGAAATGCCAAAGTAGATGTACATAGTTTTGATGAGTATGATAACATCAATAAAATGGCATTTAGTGGAAGAAATTTATTAATGCCAGCAAAATCTGGAGCAAGTGCGAGAATGAAACAGGTTGATTTGAATGGAATTACAGAACTTCAGATTTTTGCTTCGGCACAGAAAGCTCAGTTAAATGCGGCAGGCGGAAAAATAGAATTACATATGGATAGTCCGAACGGGAAATTAATTGGCGAAACAGCCTTTTTGGAAGCTTCAGATAAGTCAATGTTTGGAGCGGCACCGTTAAGTATTCCAGTAAAATTACCAGAAACTGTTACGAACAAACTTCATGATTTATACTTGGTTTTTGTCAATCCAAAATCAGAAGGTCAAACATTAATGGTGGTAACGAGTGTGGAATTTAAGCTCAAAACTGAATAATAAAGTCTTATAATTCAAAAGAGTACAACAATTTTTTAAATCAAATTCACAATTAAACAATCAATTACATGAAAAAAGCAAGCATTCTTCTATTTGTGTTATTACTTGGAGTAGTAATCAATGGATTTTCACAGACAACAACACCAGCGCCGACTAAAGATTTCTTTGTGGGAAAATGGGAAATAACCATTTTCGGAACACCCAATGGAGATAGTAAAATGGTTACTGTACTTGTACGCAAAGACGGAAAACTGACGGGGGAATTAAAAGACGCAACAGATACCACAAAACCAGCTATTCCGATTACATCTATTGAGGAGAAAGATGGTGAAATTGAAATCGCTTTTTCAGCTTCTGGTTATGATGTAACCTTGCCTTTAAAAAAAGAAAATGACGATAACTTGAAAGGGCAATTGATGGGGATGTTTGATGCAAAAGCAGTAAGAATTAAAGACAAGTAGTTGCTGAAAATAAAAGGAGGGAAGTATTCTCTCCTTTTATTTTTACCGTTAAAAAGCCTTTTAATATAATCCAAAAACTAAGATTTATCCTTAAATCTATACAGATAAGGAGCTTTATTGGCTGCACCAGTGTATTTCTTTTCAAGTCTTTCTAAGATGTTCATATCCAGCATTTTACGTTGAAAACTGTCTCTACGAAGCTCTTTCCCTAAAATTGTTTCATACAGTTTTTGGAGTTCCTGCATCGTAAAAGTTTCAGGAAGTAAATCAAAGCCTACCAATTTATAGTCAAGCATCATTCTCAATGTTTCTAATCCTTTTTGAATGATGTCTTTATGATCCAATGATAAGGTTGGTAATTCATTTATATTAAACCATTCAAAGGCTTCATCATAAAATTCATAGACTTTAGGCTTTACTTTAGAGTATTCAACCAGAGCATAATAACCAATTGAAATCACTCTGCCTGCTAACCAATTTAAGCGAGAATCATCATGATGTTCAGAGGGAATTAAATTTAAAATAAAATTTCTTGAGACTCTATTTACATCACCAAAAATGCCAAATTGTTCGAGGTGAATATTCGTCAATCCAGTTCTATCTTTAAGCATTCTATCTAAAGCTTCATCCACACCTTCCGCCCTTTGAATAAATCCACCCGGTAGCATCCAGCAACCATCTAAGTTTTTAATTTTTACGAGTAAAACTTTTAGCTCATTGTTGTGAAAACCGAATATTACACAATCGATGGCAATATGTTTTATGTAGTTATCAAACACATTCAGTGCTGTTTCTGCGGCATCCATTTATAAGTAGTTTATGTTTTGTTGATTCAATTTTAATTAAAATTGGGCGAATATACTACAAATTTACTCAAACTTTATATTGTTACAAAATGTAATAATAATTGTACTAATTTTATTGTATGTTTAAATATTCCATTTATATTTGTCCTATAAATAAGGACAGTATAAAGAAATAAAACCCAATTTATTTTTAAATAAAAATAGCCGATAATGCTGAAACATTATCGGCTACAGATTACTCATGCTAATTGTCGAGAAGAGCATGATATTCAATAATTGATATGAAAAAATGGACATTGCTTGTTTTAGGAGTACTTCTAATAACATTTGC
Source organism: Arcicella lustrica (assembly GCF_034930985.1). Lineage (NCBI taxonomy): Bacteria > Pseudomonadati > Bacteroidota > Cytophagia > Cytophagales > Flectobacillaceae > Arcicella > Arcicella lustrica. Next base: position 174,808 of record NZ_JAYGIM010000011.1, on the reverse strand, counting down.
TTTTAAACCATCGAAGGAACAACCTTCAAAATGGTTGACTTATTATGATTTCAATTCGACAAAATTCAAAAATCCAACGCAGGAATTTGGCCCGATGGCTCGTTGGTGGTGGCCTGGGAATGATGTAAATGCCACAGAATTACAAAGAGAAATTAATCTTTTTGCGGATAATACTTTTGCAGGAGTAGAGATACAAACGCTAAAATTAGGCATGCCTATTACGGCAGAGAATCGTGATAAAATATTAAGTTGGGATACGCCTCAATATTACGAAAATGTGAAAGCAGTGATGGAGGAAGCTCGCAAAAGAGGACTTATCATCGACATGACCAATGGAAGTGGTTGGCCAGCAGGAAGCTCCATTTTGCAAGGAGATGATGGGTTTCGTAACCTTAAATTTAATACTGTTACTGTAGAAGGAGGGAAGCCTTTGACGGTGGCTTTGCCCAAAGTACCAAGTAAAATAGGGAACTCTCTTTTACAAGCCGTAGTAGCTTCTAAAATAGTAGGAGGGAAGGAAAACCTTTCACTGAAAACAACACCTTTAGATATTCATTCGAGTATAATTCTTACTAATAAAGTAGTTGGTGATTCTGTAAAATGTTTATTACCTGATGGTTACTGGAAAATTATTGCTTATTGGAGTTTGCCAAGCGGAGAAACACCGATGTCGTCAGAGCCAAAACAAGGGTATGTAGTTGACCATTTTAATTCAGAAAAAGTACTCAAATTGTACAATCATCTTTTTGGCGAACGGACGGGATTAAAACCTTATTTCGGTAATCCGATGAGAGCGATTTTTAACGATAGTTATGAATTCAAGGCAGATAGACACTATTCCCACGATTTTATAGATTGGTTTAAAAAGCATAGAGGTTACGTCCAACGCCTTATTTGGCAGCAAATATGCAAAAAGGTTACAACTATGTTTCTTTTATGAATCCGAATGCGCCGAAAGATTTCACTTTTGATGCTGAAACAGATGCCAGAATTCGCCATGATTACGACCTTACTTTAAGTGAATTATTGGGAGAACATTTCTTGAAAACGAGTAAGGATTTTATGGAAAAACAAGGGCTGTTGCATCGTACCCAAACATATGGTTTGAATATGGATATGATGTCAATTGCTGGTTTAGCATCTATTCCAGAAATGGAAAGCATGTTGGCTTCTGAGGCAAATATGAAAATTGTTTCTTCTGGAGCTCATTTGTATAATCGTCCATTGGTTTCGTCTGAATCTGTGGTTTTTATCAACAGAGCTTATATGACAACGCCACAAAAAACACGTTTGGCGGTTGATAAATTATTTGCGGCGGGAGCGAATCAAATTATTTATCATGGAATTCCTTATCGCTATTTTCCTAAAGATTTTGCCAAAGAAGGCTGGTATCCATTTTCAAGTTCAGTCTTAGGTATGGTCAATTTCTCGTCAAATTATGGTGAGAGTGATATTTTCTGGAAATACCAAAAAGACATTAATCAATACATTCAGCGAACACAATATGCTTTGCGTGCTGGAAAAGCCAAAACTGATGTTTTGATTTATTTCCCCTATATGAATGTCGATAAAATGCCCGAAAATCCAACAGAAATTATGGCGATGGGTGAAATGGTTGGCGTTGAACCTCCTTTGGCGAAAGCAAAGGAACAAGTAGATGAAAAAAGTAAATGGGCTGAAAAAACGTGGGAGCTTATCAATCAATTGGAAGCCAAAGGTATTACTTGGGAATGGGTAAATGATAAATCTATTCAAGAAGCGAAACTTACGAATGACAAGCAAATCAATATCAGAGGCAATATTTATCAGGCACTTATTTTATCGGATAATTCAACGATAGAACTTCAATCTGCTCAACAAATTGCCAAATTAGCGAGTCAAGGAATGAAATTTTTGAATTCAGGAAATTTACCTAAAAAGCAACCATCTTTTCTGAATTGGGAAGAAAATGATAAGAAAGTAGCAACACTTTTAAAATCAGCGATTCAACAGAAAAATAGCACTCAAATTACTGAAAAAGAACAAGTTGATACTTGGATTGCTACCTTAAAACAGACCGTGAAATTTAATGATTCTTATCATTTTACTCGCCAAATTCAAAGAGAAATGAACGATGAAAGTCGTATTCAATTTATCTGGAATAAAAGTGACCAATGGCAAACAATTTCATTATCGCTTGATAAAAAATATACAGGCAGTTATTGGCTTAATGCAGAAGATGGTACAATCACTCAAAATGCTAATCAGTCAAAGGCAAGCTATCAAATTCCGCCTTATAGTTCAGTGATTTTGTATGCTTCTACTAAACCGATTACAGATAATTCTTTACTATCAAAAGCCCCAGTTAGCCCTACAAATGCTAAAACACTTTTGAATATTGAAAAATGGGCTATTGAAGCAGATACATTAAAAGTAACAAACAGTCATTTATTCGACTGGAAAACAAACAATTCCTTTAAACATCTTGGCATTGAAGCAATTTATAAAAGCTCATTTGAAATAAATGAAATAGATTCAAAAAAGCATTACTTACTGGATTTGGGCAAAGTGTATCACACGGCAGAAGTATTCATTAACGGAAAATTTGCAGGTAAAAGAATCAATCCTCCTTATACTTTGGCAGTAGATAAGTATTTGCAAAAAGGAATTAATAAGATAGAAGTTAGAGTATTACCAACTTTGTTGAATCATTTTATTGTTGAAGCTGTAAAAGGTAATTCGCATTATAGACAATTCAAAAAAATGGATGGGCAATTGATGTCAAATGGTTTGGTGGGTACAGTTAAAATCTTAGAAGTAAAAGAATAAGTACATGAAAAATACCGTGAAACAGCTCCTTTGTTTGAGCATCATATTATTGGGAATTACGTTACAAGGAATCGCTAAACCTATTTTGTCAGGAAGAAAAATTTCTTTTGATGACCAATGGAAATTCAAAAAAGGCAAAGAAACGAATGCAAAAGACGTAAAATTTAATGATACTGATTGGCGAAAATTAGATTTACCGCATGATTGGAGTATTGAAGATTTGGTAGAAATGCCAAACGATAGTATCATAGGTCCCTTCTCTAAAAAAGCAGTTGGTAAAAATGCCACTGCTTTCACTGTAGGCGGAACGGCTTGGTACAGAAAACACTTTGTGTTAGACAAAACAAGTGCTGGGAAAAAGGTTTATATCCAATTTGATGGCGTTTATATGAATTCCGATGTTTGGATTAATGGGCATCATGTAGGTAATCACCCGAATGGCTATACTTCGTTTATTTATGAGCTGACTGCATTTTTGAATCCTGTTGGACAAGAAAATGTGATTGTCGTAGAAGTAAAAAATGAAGGAGATAATTCTCGTTGGTACTCAGGTTCAGGTATTTATCGTCATGTTTGGCTGAATATCGTTCATCCAACACATATTGAAAATTGGGGCGTTCAGATAGTTTCAAGCAAAGTTTCTGAGCAATCAGCTGCTATTCAAATTACTACAAACATCAACGATGCTCAAGAAAATCTAAGCTTAACAAGCGAACTATATGCAAGTACGGGAAAATTAGTGGCTACTAATACAGTGATTGTTTCTGGCAAAAGTAAAATGGAGCAAAATATCATTTTGAAAAACCCTGCTTTTTGGAATATCGAAAATCCAATTTTGTATAAAGCAAAAGTGCTTTTGAAACAAAACGGCAAAGTGATTGATGAATACACACAACATTTTGGTATCAGGAATATTCACTTCGATGCTGAAACAGGCTTTACGCTGAATGGAAAAAATATAAAACTCAGAGGTGCTTGTATTCATCATGACAACGGTCCATTGGGAGCGATGGCGATAGATAGAGCCGAAGAACGAAAAATTGAATTACTGAAAAAGAATGGCTACAATGCTGTTCGTTTTGCTCATAATCCCTATTCTGCAGAGCTTTTAGATGCTTGCGATAGACTTGGAATGTTAGTAATGAATGAAGCCTTTGATATGTGGAATATCAACAAAACACCAGATGATTATGCTGATTCTTTCAAAAATTGGTGGCAAAAAGATTTGACATCCTGGATTCAAAAAGATTTTAATCATCCTTCGGTTATTATGTGGAGTATTGGTAATGAAATCCCCGAAATAGTAGATAGTTTGGGCTATGAAACTTCACAGAAATTAGCTGATTTTGTGCGTACTTTGGATAATACAAGACCTGTTACAGCAGCAATTCCTTTCCATATTCCCTTGCTAAAAAGGAAAAAATGGGATGCGACAGCTCCTTCATTCGATGCACTTGATGTAAGTGGCTATAATTACGCCTTGCAATACTATGAAAGCGACCACAAAAAATTTCCCAAAAGAGTAATGGTTGCCACCGAATATTTTCCACCAAAGGCATTAGAAAATTGGAATGCCGTAGAGAAAAATTCTTATGTCATCGGTACTTTTAGTTGGGCAGGCATAGATTATTTGGGCGAGGGAGGCATTGGCTTGGCAAGACTTAAAAGCAATACAGGTAAAAAAGGGGATGGTCTTATGGGCGAAGGTTTTGTCGAAACGTTTATGTCACCCCAATGGCCAATATTTAATTCATATACAGGCGAATTAGATTTGATTGGCAACAAAAAATCAGCTTCCTATTACTTGGATGTTGTTTGGCGAAGAAGTAAAATTGAGATGTTGGTTCATCGTCCCATTCCAGCAGGCTACAAAGAACAGACAGGATTTTATGGTTTTCCAGATGAATTGAAATCTTGGACTTGGACAGGACATGAAAATGACTCATTACAAGTAAGGGTTTTTACAAGAAGCTCAATCGTAAAATTAGAATTGAATGGTAAAGTAATCACCGAGCAAACAGTTCCTAAAGGTTCTATAACAGCAACATTTACAATTCCTTATGTAGCAGGTAAATTAGTGGCTCGTTGTTTTGAAGGCGATAAAGAAGTGGCTTCTGAAACAATCACAACAGCAGGAAAGCCTTTTGCACTACGTTTAAAAGCCGATAGAGCAATTATCAAAGCGAATAAAAATGACCTTGCTTACATTAACGTAGAGATTGTAGATGAATTTGGAAATGTTGTTCCATCTGAAGATGAAGTATTAGTAAAGTACCAAATCGCAGGCAATGGTAGAATCATAGGCGTAGGCAATGGCAATCCAAGAGATATGTCGAGTTTCCAGAAACCAGAGAAAAAAGTATTCCAAGGAAAAGGATTAGTAATTGTTCGCCCAACACAAAAAGTGGGAGAAATTATCTTAAAAGCAGAAGCAGAAGGACTGAAAAGCAGTATTTTGAAAATTAAATCACAGTAAAATTTAGCTGAAATTTTTTTCATCAATTTTATTATTTCAGGAGAAACAAATTGACCTAAACAGATAAAACCCCTTTCCTTTGTGTTTGGGGTTTCTTTGTTTGCTCAAAATACGAGCGTATTATTTGCAAATGGCGGTTTTACTGATGAAAGTACTATTTTTCTTTGTGAAGCCTAGAATCTTGTTTTAACTTGCACATAAACGATTTATGTTTTTTCTTGAAATTATTAAAACTTGTATTCAGAATTACCAAATAACGAAACCGATTGGTGGAAACGCCTTCTTGATGGAGAACAAGAAGCACTGGGCTATTTTTACCAAAAATATGCTGACACGCTATTGAAGTACGGACTTTCGATTGTGTATAATCGAGATTTGGTAAAAGATGCTGTGCAAGAGCTTTTTGTTCAGGTTTGGAATCGAAGAAAAAATCTTTCTACTCCCAATTCCGTCAAATATTATCTTATCGTATCGCTCAGAAGAATTATTTTAAAAAGCGTTGTAAACGACCGAAAGCAGTCGGATACAAACCCAGAAGATGATTTTTTCGTGAATAATTACAGTCAAATCCCAGAATTAGATGCGCCAGATATTGATAATATGCTGAAAGTAGCCATTCGTTCGCTTCCGCCACGCCAGCAAGAAATTGTTTTCTTACGTTTTTTTGAAAACATGAGTTACGAAAGCATTGCTGAAGTAACGGGTTTAGATTACCAGATTTTGCGCAATACTTTACACAGAGCCATCAAAAGTTTAAGACATAACCTTTCGGATAAAATAGATTTGCTATTGCCAATGATGCTTTTGCTGTTCACTTGTTTGCTTCGCAATTAATTTATTTTTAAAAGGTTACAAAAACAATAAAGTACGTCTTTAACGATATAATCCTTAATTTAATCAACAGCTTTCCCATTTTGAAAATGAACTATTTAGCATTTGACATAGAAGATTTTATAATGGATGACTTTTTCCAAAAATGGGTAAAAACACCAGATGAACAAACGGAAGCGTTTTGGAGACAATGGCTTCTTGAACATCCTGAGAAAAAAGCTGTAGTAGCACAAGCGTCTAAATTCATTCAAAAAATTGATTTTAATGAAAAATGGACAGCCACAGAACGCTCAGAAATTTGGCATAATATTGCCATAAATCTGGAAAATGAAGCCATTGAAAATACAAATACAAATATCAAACCGCTTAAAAATTATTGGAATTGGTTGGCAGTTGCTTGTTCTTTGGTAATGATTACTGCTGTTAGTTTATATTTTTATCGTTTTAGAACCCAAGAAGTAACAACGAGTTTTGGAGAAATTAAGCAAATTACCCTAAACGATGGTTCTGTAGTTACGTTAAATGCCAATTCTTCTATCGTTTATAAAAATGGAATGTATGCCAATTCCAACCGTGAAGTTTGGGTAGAAGGCGATGTGATTTTTGAAGTAAGCAAACAAGTAGATAATGGCAATAAACTTCCTTTTATCGTTCATGCAGAGAATTTGAATGTAGAAGTATTAGGAACAATTTTTAGTGTTTCAAATCGCAGACATGAAAAGAATATTGTTTTGCAAGAAGGCTCAGTAAAAGTAACGGATGAAAAAGATGTTGCCAATACTGTTTTGTTACGTCCAAATGAAAGCGTTAGTCAATCGAAAACAGCTTTGGTTAAGCAAGAAGTAGATGCGCTTTATGCCACTGCTTGGAAAAATAAAGTAATGTTGTTTAAACAAAAATCATTGGTAGAAATGGCCAAAATGATGAAAGATTTATACAACATCGACATGGTAATTGATAACCCAGCCTTAAAAAATGAAACTTTTACGGGTTCATTTCCAACGGATTCTGTAGATATATTTTTTGTAAAACTCCAAAAATTATATCCCGTTCAAATTACTAAAAATGGGAACAGTATTCACTTGAAATAAGATTAATCTTACCAATAAGCTATTAGCATTAAAAGTATAAATACATTTTGGGCTAATAAATTAGTAATGAATGGATTATAAATTACTTAGAATTATATTTTTACTGCTTTTTATGTATTTTCCTTTGTGTAATGAATCATTTGCACAAAGAAGTAAAGTACTGTCTAAATCTCCCTTTACGGTTTCATTAGTGGAAGCCATTGATATTTTAGGCAAGCACTATAAGGTAATATTTGAGTATAACGATAAATTATTAGCCAATAAAAAGGTAGAATTATCGGCACTTAATAAGTACAACAACCTTGAAAAAACACTTGATTTTATCATCAAACCCTATGGCTTTAAGTTTGAGAAATTCAGTGAACAATCCTACCTGATTTTCGACCCAAATGTCAGAAAAGAAGTAAAAAACGTTTTGCCAGAAAAAAAAACGATAAGTCAATCTACAGGAGAAATAATCTTAAAAGGAAAAATAAATGACCCTGAATTGGGAGTCGGTTTGCAAGGCGTAAGTGTTGTTCTTAAAGGGACTTCCAAAGGTACACTTACAGATAGTGAGGGCAGTTTTTCGATTAATATTCCTAAAAGTAATACCGTTTTATTGATTTCAAGCATCGGTTATTTAAAGGAAGAAGTCATCGTTAATCAGCAAAATTTCATTCAAATAAGTCTTAAAATTGATAATAATCCGCTTTCTGAAGTAGTGGTAGTTGGCTATGGTATTCAAAAAAAGGAAAGTTTAACGAGTTCAATTGCTGTAGTTGGTCCAGAAATATTTAAGGATAGAGCAGTTAGTAATACTGCTTTGGAATTACAAGGAACAACTCCCGGCTTAACGATTACCCGAAATTCTTCCAGACCTGGTAATGAAGGCTTAAAAATCAGAATTAGAGGCGAATCTTCCATTACAGATGTTGACCCGCTGATTGTGGTGGATGGTGTTCCAACATTGGGTACTTGGGAATTAAACCAACTAAATTCGGATGATATAGCTTCCATTAGTGTATTAAAAGATGCTTCTGCGGCAATTTATGGTGCAAGAGCAGCAGGTGGCGTTATTTTGATTAGCACCAAAAGAGGCAAAGTTGGGAAAATGAAATTAAGTTATCATAGCAGTTTAAGAAGTTCTTCTTTGGCTAGAACTACGCCCATTGCTAATATGTCTGAATATGCAAAGTTATTCTTAGAAGCATCTGAGCAGGACGGCGTAGGCTATTACTGGATTTATGATAAAGAAAGCCTTGAAAAAATGCTTGTTGGCAAGCCATTTTTATGGAGAAATACTTCTTTGGGCTATGATTTAGCTTATGAAGACAATAATTGGATGAACGCTTTGTATGGAAAAGCATTTTCTCAACAGCATAATCTGAGCCTAAGTAATGCTTCAGACAAGTCAAATTATCGTATTTCTTTGGGTTATGCCAATAATAGAGGTTTATTAAAACCAGCCTACGATGGCGAAAAAAAGTATAATTTGCGGGTAAATTATGATTATGAACTCTCTAAAAAAGTGAAAATTGAAACGGGGATTTCTTATGATAAAAGAGAAGTTTCTTCGCCCATTACTGGAGTAGGAGATGGCTGGTACGACCCACCGATTTTTCCAGTCTATAACTTTAAAGGCAATTGGTACGACAATTTTGGCTTTAGAAATCCTGTCGCAAAAACGACCGAAAGTGGCAGAATCACCACCACAGATGATATTATTCGTTTAAATCTTAAACTTTCAGCGAAGCTTTCTAAAGTATTGACTTTCAGCACTCAACTTTCAAATGTAAATCTGAGAGGCTGGAAAAAACAATATTATCAAACCTACCAGCTTTACAATTGGATTGGCGATAGAATCACCAGTGTTCAAAATCCTGACCCAACCATTCAAGAGGATGTGTATAATACCAACTATCAGAATTATGGTGGATTCTTAGATTATAAAAAGGCATTTGCTAACCAACATTCGTTGGCTGTGATGCTTGGTACAACCACTGAAATTAACGAAAATAAATACCTATCCGGTAGAAGAATACGCTTACTTTATCCGGGTTTATATGATTTGAATACCGCCGACCCAACAAATGCAAGTAATGCAGGCGGTTCTAGCCATTGGGGTTTATTTTCTTTTGTGAGTCGGATTAATTACGATTATCAAGAAAAATATCTTTTAGAATTAACGGGTAGGAGGGATGGCTCTTCTCGTTTTGCTAGTGATTTCAGATGGTCGAATTTTGGAGGAATTTCTGCGGGTTGGATAATTTCCAAAGAGAAATTTATGGAAGAAATTCCTGCTATCAGCGAACTAAAAGTAAGAGCTGGTTATGGAGAAAAAGGGGGACAATCGGGCATCGGGCTTTACGATTACTTATCCATTATCAATTCAGGCACTACAATTTTTGGTTATCCTTATACGATTCAACCAACAGCTTATTTGTCGGGAATGACTAGCAATACCAGAACTTGGGAGCGCATAGGCATTGCCAATATTGGCTTTGATTTCGGGATGATAAACAATAAACTAATCGGTACTTTCGATTATTTTCTGAAAAGAAATAACGGAATGCTAATTGATGTTACTTATCCAGAATTATTGGGAACGAACGCCCCTAAAACCAATAATGGTATTTTGTCGATTAAAGGTTGGGAGTTTCAAGTCAACTGGAAAGATAAAATCAGAGATTTTGCCTATAATTTGTCTTTTAATTTGAGTAATAATCAAAATAAATTGATTGCGATGGAAGGCAAAAACTCATGGAATACAGGCATTGTTCCACAGATTCAAGGTTATCCATTGAATGCTATTTTTGTCTATAAAACAGAAGGGTATTTTCAGTCTCAAGAAGAAGTAGATGCTTATTATGCTAGATTGACTGCCATCAATACTGGCGAACTTCCAATGGTAGGTACGCAAAAATTACGAGCTGGGGATTTGAAAAAAGCTGATTTAGATGGAAATGGCTACATTAGTGCCACTGGGAATCCTAATCAAGGGAACGGATTAACGGGTGATCTTCAATATATTGGCGATAATGCACCACATTATACTTTTGGTTTCAATTTTGGCTTTACCTATAAAGGTTTTGATTTTACTTCCATGTTTCAAGGCGTAGGAAGCCAAAATATGTTGAGAAGTGGAAATCTAAATGCTCCTTTTAGAACGATTTATGTGAATCAAAACCCTAATTTTTTAGGAAATACTTGGGCGGTCGATAATCCCAATGCCATGTATCCAAGATTATCTTTAACCACACAAAGAAATGCTTGGAACTATAATTTCACTGATATTATGGTGCAAAAACTGCGCTATGCTCGCTTGAAAAATATGGTATTGGGTTACTCTTTCTCGAATAAAATGGTAAAAAAAATTGGACTAGAAAAGTTCAGAATTTATGTAGCAGGTAATGATTTATGGGAATGGACGACGATTAAAGATGGTTTTGACCCTGAATTTGGAGAAAATACCAATCAAACCTATCCATTTGCTAGAACTTGGGCAGTTGGCTTAGAACTGAATTTTTAATTTTTTAAGATGAAAAAGCAATTCTTTTTTTACGGGCTATTATTGATTGGAAGCTGTTTTGCTTGTAAAGACGAAGTATTAGATTTAGAACCGCTTGACCAAGCAACCGAAGCTATTTTCTTTAAAAATCCTGAACAATTTAAAGCCGCCACCAATGATTTTTATACTAAAATGATTTCGTGGCGAACCATTGATGACTCAAATATTTATGATTGGATGGATATTGGTTCAGACCTTACCTCAAGAGTAAATACTTATGGACAAGGTGGGGGAATAACTGGAGCGATAGATATTTACTGGCGGAATCCTTATAAATATATTCGTTCAAATAATATTTTGATTCAAAAAGGGCAAGTATATACTGGAAATAAAGACGAAATTAAAACATACTTGGCTGAAGCCTATTTTTTTCGGGCATGGCATCATTTCTTTCTGCTCAAACGCTTTGGTGGTGTGCCAATTCTTACAAAAGTACTTGATGTTGATTCGCCAGAATTATATTCAAAAAGGGCGACTAGGTATGAAGTAACCAAGCAAATTCTCTCAGACCTTGATTTAGCGATTCAAGACTTACCAACAGAGCAAAATATCGCAAACAACGATAAAGGTCATGTAAGTAAATGGGCTGCAATGGCTTTTAAAGCGAGAGTTTTACTTTACGAAGCAACTTGGGAAAAATATGTAGGCGAAAGTACAGATTTTGAGAAAAATCAAAAGAAAGAAGATAAAACCAGACAATATTTAGAGGAAGTAGTCAGTCTGACAAAGACAGTTATGGAGCAAGGAGGTTATGAGCTTTGGGACAAATTGGGTGACGAAAGTTATTTTTACTTATTTAATTTAGACGATGCCCTTTCAAATCCATTAGGTTTTACCAAGGCTTCTAACAAAGAATTTATCTTGAAAAGTAATTATGATTTTACTTTTTACAGAGCACAAATGAACATTAGTCATACTGTTACAGGGCATTTAGCGCCGAGCCGAAAAATGATGGATATGTATTTATGCAAAGATGGATTACCGCCTTCAGAATCTACCGTTTTTAAAGGATATGCGAAAATGACGGATGAATTTGATAACAGAGATAACCGCTTAAACAATTTTGTGTATAGACCTTTAAAGAGATATTGGGGCTACGGGAAAAGTACGAGGGGAGGGGGCGCCAATTATGGACAAGATTTTCCTTCGACAATTTTACCTGCTATCGCTATTTTAAATGCCAGTACATCTGGTGGTTATGGAAATCGTAAGTTTTTATCTGAGCATCGCTTGCGAGAAGATAATCAAGAATCGTACGATTATCCACAAATCAGATTGGCAGAAGTGTATTTGATTTATGCTGAAGCTTTGTATGAAAGAGATGGATTTATTTCGGATGAAAACCTGAATATTTCTATCAATAAAATTAGGAATAGGGCAGGAGTAGCCCCATTGACGAATGCCTTGATGGCGACTCATCCGAAACTAAACATGTTAGGCGAAATTCGCAGAGAAAGAGCCTTAGAGTTATTTGGAGAAAACTTCCGTTTTGATGATTTAAAACGTTGGAATATTGCCGAACAAGAGTTGAACCAAGCAATTTTGGGTGCAAGAGTAATCGGCACGGAATATGAAACGTATATTTATAACGGAAAGCCCATTTATACGCCTTCTGCCTATACTACTTTTGGGATGGATGCCCAAACGGGAGCAATTGTTTTAGACCCAGCTAGTAATCGTAAGTTTTCAAAGAAGAACTATTTAGCGCCAATTCCGCTGAACCAAATAATTCTTAATCCTAATCTAAAACAAAACCCTGGTTGGTGATTTTTTAGGATAAGCCTATAAAAAACAAGCCCATACGAAAATCGTATGAGCTGTCTGTACAAACAAATGTATAGATGTTACAATCCGTCATTATACATGAGTACTTGTATTTGTTCGTTGGATTGATGAGGTTTCATTATTTTATGACTTTTATCGTACAATACTTATTGCCAGAAACAATTTTCAATAGATACACGCCAGTACTTAACTGACTAGTCTGGAATGTAAAACGTTCAGTATCATTCGGTTTTTCTAGTGTTTGACTGAAAACTTCAGTACCATTAAGGTTAAACAAGGTAATTGTTGTTGCCAAGCCTTGTGTTCCTCTAATGTCAACTTCCGCTCTATCTCTCGTAATCGGATTGCCTAACATTGTGGCTTCTAAAATAACGGAAGGTTCTTCGTCAACTACCGCCATTCTAGCATTTGCAAGAACTGTAGGTTCTGTTCCATAAATTAATTGTCCTTGATAATAAACCGTTACTTTATCGTTCAGAGCCATTTGCTTATTGCTGTTATACGAATAATCGTCGGCTAAATTGAAATTCGACCAATCTGTTTTGGCGATTCTATACTGAATATTACCCGTAGAACTTGAAGGATAAAAAGTGCCCAAATTTGTTTTTACACCTAGTTCCAAATAGGTATTCGCACCTGTTTTAGCAGGATTTAATGTTACAAATTGTGATTCAATGTTTGCATTTCCCAAAGCGGCATAATCCAAGTAATAATTAAGCGAAGGCGCTCCTTCTTTGGTAAACCAATATCTTACTTTCACATCGCCATAATTGATAGCAACATTTCCTTCATTATTGATTTTCAGATAAGTACTGATGGTATTACTTGTGGTCTGATTCGTCTTTGTTTCAGTATAAACTTTTAAATTCACAAGCGGAGTAACGGTTGCAGGTTCAACTCCCCAAACCAATACGCCATTACGATACATTGTGATGTGTTCGTTATAAGCATAAGTACTTGAATTGCTGTGTGAATAATCGTCGGCTTCACTTAAACTTGTCCAATTGGTATTCGCTAATCTCGACTGAATTACTCCTGAATTTGCACCAGCCAATAAATTTCCCGTAGTCGATTCAAAGCCATACTCAACATAACCATAAGCACCATTTCTTGGATTTTGCAAAGCAACATATTTCATTTTTACCTTGCTGTTTCCTAATTCGGCATAGTCAATCCAAGTATTGATTCCTGCATAATTTTCTGCTGTCAACCAATATCTAAGGGTAAGTTCACTGTAAGGAATGTTATCTGAACCTTCATTGAAAATCATGAGGTTAGGCTTAATTTGGTTGTTCGTCAAATTATTCTCTCCATCTTGATATTTTACTTTCAAAGTAGCGATAACTGTTAAGGTTTTACTGACAGAATCTGCAGGAAGATATATTTCATTGCCAGTTTGTGAAGCCGTAATCAAACAAGTACCTGTGCCAACCAAATGAATTTTTCCATCAATAATCGTAGCAACAGCAGGGTTTGAGCTTGAATATGAAACTGTCAAATTTGAACTAGCGACTGCCCCAGCATCAAAATCAGCATCGCCTAAAACCTTATTCGGAATATTAGCGAAAGTAATGTTTTGGGATTTCTTTAAAACCGTTAAATTTTGAGCTACCGTCGTTGCAGGTAAATACATCGCATTTCCAGTTTGTGAAGCCGTTATCGTACTTGTTCCTGCACCAATAATATGTACTTTGCCATTTACAATTGTTGCAACAGCAGGATTTGAACTTGTATAAGAAACCACCAAACTTGAACTTGAAGTAGCTTCGGCATCGAAATCCGCATCGCCCACATATTTATCTGATAATGAATTGAAAGTAATATTCTGTACAATCTTTAAAACCGTCAGCGTTTGAGAAACTTCTGGGGCAGGAAGATAAATCGTATTTCCAGCTTGTGTAGCCTTAATCGTGGTTGTTCCTGCACCAACAATGTGAATGTTCCCATTTACAATTGTGGCTATTGTAGAATCAGCACTAGTGTATAAAACAGCCAAACCAGATGTAGCTGTAGCAGGTGAAAAATCAGCATCGCCAATGGTTTTTGTTTCGATTTCGGCAAAAGTAATTGTCTGATTTTTTTTCACAACAGTTAATACTTGCGTTTGTGTAGGAGCTGGTCTGTAATCAGTATTGCCAGCTTGCGAAGCCGTAATGGTTGTCGTGCCTGCACCAAGAATATGTACTTTCCCATCCACAATACTTGCCACTGAATTATCTGAACTGCTGTAAGTAATAGGAAGTCCAGAAGTAGCAGTAGCGGGAGAAAAATCAGCGTCACCCATTTCTTTTTGAACTACCGAATTCATCGCTATGGTTTGGCTTAGTTTAGCACTTTCTACAATTTCAGTAGCACTTAATGCTCTGCTATAAATCTTGAATTCATCAATTGAACCTTTAAACATAGGGTCATTCCATTGAGATTTACCCAAGTAATTGAGGTTTGTACTTCCTATATTTGAAGGTTTGATAGTGATACTAGTACTGGTTGTCACCAAGGCACCATTAATATACAAACGACAAGTATTGCCTGATTGAGTAATGGCAAAGTGCGTCCAAGTATTAAGTGGCGTGGCAAAATTATAAGTAATGCCTTGTTCAGTTCCTCCGTTTTTAATAGCGTATCGTACAGAACCCGCAGTTCCAGTTTGAACCGAGAAAAACAGATATTTAGCTGTGCCTGTTCCAAAATCAAAAACACGCATCCAGTTGGCTAAAGCATCCATTTTTACCCATGACGATATGGTAAAATCAGACAAAGTACTCACGATGTTTGTTGGAAGCGTTGCATAAGCATTGGCCGTTCCATCCAGTTTAAGGGTTTGTCCGTATTTTCCAGTGCTACGATTTGCGGTACTCGCCAATGAACCATGATTCGCTCCCCAATTGTCGATTAAACGTGTACCATTTGATTCATCAAACTTCAAATAGGTAATTTGTCCAACATTTGGTGTGGCTACTACTTCGTTGCTATTAGGATTTTCGCCTAAATTATCTACCGAAGAAACTACATAATAATAGCTATTTCCATTACTAACATTACTATCGGTAAATTTCGTACTTGTGCTAGTCCCAATCGTAGTAAAAGGACCGCCTGAAGAATTTGAACGCTTAATTTTGTAACTAAAATCCTGAATAGCCTGCCATTCTATAATGTTTTTAGCATCACCAGATGCCACCATAACACCACTTACTGTGGTACTTTGAACGGTTAAAGTAAGTAAAATGTTACCCGTTGTACTACCATTCGAAGCGGTTAAAGTAATAGGGAAAATGCCATACTCTGTTGGTGTTCCAGTTATTACTCCAGTATTAGTATCAATACTTAAACCCGCAGGAAGTGCTGTAGCTGTAAAACTATTTGGAGATTTAATTCCTGTGATGGCATAAGTAAATGGTCGTCCAATCAATGTCGTATCAGCAATTGCACTGGTAATGACTACTGGCATGGTACGGTCATCTAATAACTGAATATCGTTACCTGTTCCACCGATATAAGTAATTCTGAAATTATAGCCACCCACGTTTACCAAAGCCATTTCAGGTAAATCTTGGAATGTTCCTGTTATGGCATTTGTGCCTGTATTGTCCAGAATAGTTAAAGTTGAGCCTAAAGGCAATTCACCTGAAACAATATTATTAATCAATAATTTAGCTTGACTCAATTGTACATTAGCAGCAACAACTTTATCAGCAGTAACAGCTTGGTTATTGATGTCAACCTTGTAAACAGCATTGCTGTTTAAAGTAAGAAGTCCCGTTGTGGTAAAAGTACCAATTGTTCCGTCAGTTCCCGGTACAAATGTAGTGCCAGCACCAATTGTTACTGAATTTGTACTTTTTCC
Organism: Arcicella lustrica; assembly: GCF_034930985.1. NCBI lineage: Bacteria > Pseudomonadati > Bacteroidota > Cytophagia > Cytophagales > Flectobacillaceae > Arcicella > Arcicella lustrica. Next base: position 158,423 of record NZ_JAYGIM010000011.1, on the reverse strand, counting down.
ATTTCCACCTAATGAGCCGTTTTGGACAATAATTGGACTGTTGTATGTCCCTGTTGAACCACTGTTATTCAGTAGAAATGTTCCGTTTAATACAGTCGTTGCTCCTCCGAAAGTACTATTTCCAGAGAAAGTCAAAGTACCAGTTCCTACTTTTTCAACGGATAATGTTCCTGCTGCATTGGCGATTGTACCACTAAAGTTCGTATTTGTATTCAAAGCACCAATTCTGATGATAGGAGTCCCTGCAACATTGCAACGAATACCACCTCTTCCTGATAATGAACCGAATTCAAGTGCACCTGAGCTATACATAATTCTGTGACAATCTACTCCAACTGCATCTAAAAGCCAAGCAGCGTTTGCACTGCCAGATTCTGGCACCATAAATGCCATGCGGTGATTACCACTTCGTAATTTAGTGATGAATGTTCCTGTAAAACTGCTGTTATTTCCATAAAGGCTAATGGTAGCGTAATTGTCAGAACCATCATTGATGAAAGTACCATTGCCCAAGAGTCGTCCATACAAATTTAAATGACCCTGACGTTCATAAAAATAACCAGTGTTTCCAGCAGTTACTTCAATGTCGTTGTATAAAGTGGCAGTTGCGGTATTAGTCCCAGTATATAAAGCACCACCTTCAAGGATGATTTTACCAGTACCTAAAGGGCCAGCAGTAGGAGAGCCAGAAGTTCCTGTTCCGATACCCAAAACCTGAATACCGTCGGTAGAACCCCAAGCATAACCTCTTGTTCCACGAATAAGAGTATTACCTGTATATGTATTTGCTCCAGACATTACAAGAGCCGAAGTCCCTGTTTTCAGTAAACTGCCTGAGCCACTCACTATGCCATTAAGTTCTATGCTATTGTTTTTGGCATTCACATTTAACTGTCCGTCTAAAACAATTGGCGTTGATAATATTTGTGCTTGCGAAGAATTATTCACCAAATCACTCTTTAAAGTAATGGCATTTCCAGCAATGGTATAATTCATGGCATTGTCTGCAAAGAGAATTCTTGAAACCACCAATCCAGTTAAATCATTGTTCAAGGTACTGGTTTCTGTACTCTTGAAAGTTAAAATGGCAGGATTGATTGGCACAACATTTTCTAGCCAGTTAGTAGCAACGCTGAATACATTACTTGTTGGTGTTGTATTCCAAGTTACACTATTTGTACCCGGATTTCCGAATACTTCTGCTGAAATAGCACTTTCTAAAGTAGTTCCTTTAGAAGAAATCACATAGTAATATGCCGTTCCATTCGTAACGTTATTATCAGCATAAGTATTGGTAGCAACCGAAGCAATTTCTGTATAAGGACCACCACTAGTTGTTGCACGCTTTACTTTATACGTTGATGCTCCGTCAGCAATATCCCAAGTCAAATTTACTTGTCCATTTTGGTTTGTCGCCGCAACGTTGGTTGGCACAGCAGGAGGAACGTTACCAAAAACTTCGTTTGATACTGCACTTTCGTTTGTCCCAATCAAAGCCGTTACTACATAATAATTATTTACTTCATAAGCTGGCGATGGGTCTGTAAATGAAGTAGCGGTAATGTCCGTTTGAATTGTAGTGTAAGGACCACCAGCTGTTAAAGAACGTTTTACAGCATAAGAAGTAGCATTATCGGTTGCCGTCCATGTAAGTTTGATAGCAGAACTCGTAGAACTTACGGCTAAATTATTGATGGCAATCGGCGTTAGATTACTCAAAACATCAATTACTAAAGCTGCTTTTCCTGCTCCATTAGCATTGGTTGCTTCTAAAAGAACCACATTTTTACCAACAGTAGTGGGTGTTCCCGAAATCACACCAGTAGCAGCATCAATACTTAATCCAGCAGGTAAACCTGTAGCTGCAAAAGCTGTTGGTGTTCCTGTAGCGGTAACATTAAAATTGAAGGCAGTTCCAACTGTTGCCATTGCCGAAGTAACACTATTGATTTCAGGGGAACCAACAGCAAAAGTATTATTAACCGCTACATTTGTAAACGTTGCTGTATTTAAAGCTGAAGTATTTCTTGATGCTGTATAGAAACCAATATAAGCATCATTAGGTAGTGGAATGATAAACAAAGCGATATTTGTCCAAGTGATTCCATCGTGTGAATGATAGGCAAATACTCTGTTCCCAACTCGTTCTAATTTCAACCACCATGATGAGCTTGTACTGTAATGAGTATAACCGCTATTGGCAGCAGTTGCTCCTAAACCACTTACGTTGATTGTGCCCGGTGGGTTAAAATTGATAGATACATAGTTGGATGTAGTTGATAACGATTCACGAATCATCAACCCTGAAACTGCACCGCTAATTGAATTATTTTCTATTTTAGCCACAATGGCAACATCACCTTTTACTGGTTTAAAAGTAAAATTGCTATTATTGGCAGGAGATGAACCTGCCCCTTTTGCTGTCCAAGTTCCTGCGTTGGTCGTAACACTTCCTTTAATGCCAGTCACGCCAATATCGGTATTACTAAAATAGCTTGCAGGCACAGCACTTTCAGAAGGATACACAATCGGAGTCATAGGCGTTGCCGTTGAATTATCCGATGATTTTAAATATAAAAATGACCATGCTCCTTCACCAACCAAGCTTCTCATTTGGTCGGTATAAGGAGTAGGAATACCTTTACGAAGCGAATAAGCCCCTTGAATGATATTATTAAATGGGTGCTGTTTACGAGAACCCGTAGCAATTCCCCAGCCTGAAGTCCAATAAACAGAATAACCACCATACGGAGTAAATATTAGTCCAGTAGGGTCAATGGCATAATGATTGTATAATTCACCAATTGCTAATAAGCGATTATTCATTTCGGCAAACATATCATCACCTTGTTTAAAAGCTACTTCAGCATCCCAAGCCAATGCCCAAGCCTGTCCAAACCAGTGGTCATCTCTACCCGTATCGCCAACCTGACCAGAGGGAATACTATTCCGTAAACCCGCTCCAGCTTCCATACGGTATGATTCAAGGGCTTGATTCCACTTTACTTCATCATTTAAAAAGGCAGCAATACCCAATGCAATTTGTAGTTGAATAGCTCCTTTGTTACAGTCTCTAAGCGGGTTTGGAACCCAAGAAGCTGGATAGAGTACATTCGCAAAATAATTATTGACGTGTGCTGTATTGTCGGCTGTCCAACCCGGATAAGTACTCTTTAGAATATCAGCAGCTGTGATAAAGTATGGTGCATAATCACCAATATCAAGCATGTTTTCGCCACCACCCCAAGTAGTATTGGTAACAGCCCAAGCATCTAATATTTGGGTAGCTTTGGCGGCATAAGCGGCATCGCCCGTAAAAACATACATAAAAGTAAGATTGTGAATAGCAACCATGTCTATTTTCCATGCGCTATTATTCAAATCGGGAGCTCTGGTAACGGTTGCGAATGGCCCTCTCATGGAGAAAGAAAGTTGAGAGCGATAATCATTTCTTAGCGCATTATAACCTGTTAGCCAAGGTTCTTGGGTAATATTGACTTTCAACTGATTCAAATCAGATTGAGTAAATGGAATACCCGGATGCACAAATGTTTTTTGGGCTAATATCTGTTGCTGAAAGCCAAAGAAAATTAGCAATAATCCAAATATAAAATTCGAATAATTCTTTTTCATCGTTATGTTTTTTAGAGATATGATTGTTAAAAAAATGCTTAGAACATCATCTTTTAAAAGAAATAGTAGTTGTTTATCATCATGATTTAATACTACTCATAGCAAAAAGTAGCGAAAATGTGGCTGAATAAATTCCTTATTGGGAGTTTTAGAATATGGAGTGATTTAAGCTCACCCCATATTCAGATAATAATTGAGTGGTAGGCGATTACCAACCAGGGTTTTGCGTCAAATTAGGGTTGAGTTGCATCTGGTTAGTTGGAATTGGAATTAAGTAATTTTTCTCGCTAAACTTTCTTTCTTTCACTGGGTCAGCGATTACATCACCTTCGGCGGTTAATGGCGGTGGTGTCTTAGTGTATTTTGTTTCAAATTCTGTTCCCTTCCAACGAACCCCTAATGAAGGTTTGGTAAGTTCGATATGTGCGATATACCAACGTTTTAAGTCGTCCATTCTAAAGTTTTCGCCTTGTAATTCTACAGCTCTTTCTCTGCGAATTTCTTCTCTCATCGACAAACCATTATTGTTGACTAAAGCATTACTTAATACGGGCATATTTTTATTGATTCGAGTACGCACCAAGTTCAAGGATTTATTCAAATCATTATCACTGATTGAACCGCTTCGTTCAAAAACAGCTTCTGCATAATTCAAATATACTTCTGCCAAACGAATTACTGGATAGTCGTAACCTTCTTGATTATTAGGAACTTGTCTTTCTGCCGACCACTGTTGTCCGTTATAGCCAGTTACGTCACCATTCCAAGGGTCATGAATTCGGGCATTCATCATATCAGCAGGACCCCAGTCCCAATTGATGTGATAATTGACTGCATTTTGCCAATAAGGACGACCCGGAATCATCATGAAATTACTCATTCGATTATCTCTGTTTTTATATTCAGCGTCTAATTTTTGTCTGCTAAAAGGCATTTTGGTTTTATCAATTGGCAAACCGTCGCTTGATAAATACATATCTGCCATTGTACGACTCAAATCTGGCCCTAAACTGTAAAAAGAAATTGAACCGGGGATTGTTCTAAGCAAATTATTTGATTCATAACGTACACCTAAAATATACTCTTGATTTGCCGCTTTGGTAACACCTGCTGGATTTGACTTTTGATTTTCTAAAATAAAAAGATACTTCAAGGCTGAATCACCCAAGGCAACAGGCTTAAATAATGAATATTGGGCACTGCTAATAACTGCCTCAGAATTACTAATGGCTTTATCTAACAATGTGTTGGCTCTTGTGATATTTCCTCTGAATTTCTGCCAAGTACCTTCATACAAAGCTACTCTTCCTAAAAAAGCCTGAGCTGCCCCTTTGCTAATTCTACCTTTGTCTCCTGCTAAAATCGTATTTTCAATCGGTAAATCAACAATGGCTTCTTCCAAATCTTTAATGATAAAATCAATTGTTTCGTCTCTTGTATTTCTCGTTGCTTTCAATTCTGGAGAGTCCACATCTAATACATCTTTTACCAAAATTACACCACCATAAGAAGTAAGTAATTTGTCAAAATAAACGTATCCTCTGAAAAACTTCGCTTCAGCTACATAGGTTTTAATTTCCTGAGGTTTTGGATATACTGCCGCTTTTGCCAACATATAATTAATAGATCTTATCCATTTATAAGCATCGTTATAGTTATTATCGTTTGAAACTACAGTATTTGTTCCTCTAGCTAATGCACCTCTGTCTGGACCTAAATCGGTTCCTAAATGTCCATCTCCATTATTATTGCCGAAAGTGCGTAAATAGCCATAAAAATTATTGGCTGCCAATTTAAACTTGGTGGCATCATTCCAGAAATTTGCATCTGAAACTTGGTCAAGAGGTTTTAAATCTAGGGCATTCTGGCAACCTAGCGAGATGACGATAAACATCATTCCAAGCCATGTAGTGATATATGTAATTGAATTCTTTTTCATTTCAGTAATTTGTTTTAATATTAAAAACGTATCCAAATGTTAGTTAGAAAGTAATGTTTGCACCTAAAGTGTATAATCTATAAAACGGATAACGTTGAGCTCCTACGCTAATACTGTTTGTTTGTTCTGGATCCCAATTGTCTTGTACTTTCGTGAATTCCCAAAGGTCGTTTCCAGAGAAATACACTCTTACTTTTTCAATTTTAGCCTTTCTTGTAATACTTTGCGGAAGCGTATAACCAACAACTAAGTTTTTCAAACGAACGTAGCTACCATCTTGAATAGACCAATCTGAAATTTGGTAATTGTAAGCAGTATATGAACCAAAACCTTTATTGGTTGCTGTTGTTAAAATGGGTAATTCAGCATCAGGATTTTCTGGTGTCCAAGTTTTACCTATCCACCAAGTAGCATGTGCTTGAAAAATGTTTAGGAAAGGAGCACTCCAGTCAGAGCGGCGATAAACATTTCTTTTACCTACTCCTTGAAATACTGCTGAAAAATCAAAGCCTTTCCATTCTGCTCCCATGTTTAAACCAAAAACATAACGAGCATCACTTCTTCCTAAAAACACCACATCACCATCTGCAATAGGATTACCGTTGGCATCTTTTTTACCCAATAAATACTGGTCGGCACCTGCATTGGTTAATTTACCATCACCGTTAATATCTGTAAACATATTGAGTCCTCTAATCATTTGTGTAGCACTTGGCATGTTTCCGACATTACTACCCGGCACTAATTTAGCGTATTCAGCAGCTTGGTCTGTAGTCTGGATTCTTCCAGCGTATTTGTAGCCAAAGTATGAACCTAAAGGATAGCCTTCAATTGTTTGTTGTCCTGCCACAACAATATTTGCTCCGCCATAATTGATTAGTTTATTATCGTTATCGCTCAATGTTCCACTTACATGATATGATAAACCTCCGATTTTATCTCTCCAGCCAATAGATGTTTCCCAACCCCAAACTCTTAATTTACCAATATTGGCTGTTGGTGCTGTTGCTCCTAATACAGAACTGTAAGTCTGTGGTAAAAGCATATTATTGTTCTGTTTCCAATAGTATTCAAATGAACCAAATAAGCGATTATTCAATACGGCATAATCTAAAGCGATGTTGGTATTTTCTACTTTTTCCCAAGTACGGTCAAGACTTACCAAAGTTCCCGATGCACCAGCAGTAACTGAACGAGAAGTATAACCTCCTAAAATTGGCCCACCAGCTCCTAAACCAATTAATTGAAGATAATCGTACAAACCAATACCTGTTTGATTACCAACATTTCCGTAAGAACCTCTTAATTTTAATTCATTCACAAAGCCTAGTTTTTTCATGAATTCTTCTTGTCCGATTCTCCAACCAGCTGATACTCCTGAATAAAACTTCCAACGATTACTTGGGTCAAATTTTGATGAACCATCATAACGTGCAATGATTTCTAATAAATACTTATCATCAAAATCATAATTCAAACGACTAAATCCTGAAGCAATAGCCCAATGGTTACGGTTCTGGAAATTTGTTTTTGTCGTATTATCTCCCAAACCAAGTCCTAAAGAAGGAACATCGTTACTTGCCTGATAATTGGTTTGACTTCCGAAATAACCAAACTCATCTTTTTCATAATTACCGCCCGCCGTGATGGCTAAATTATGTTTATCCGCAAATTTGTTTTGATATTCTAAGTAAGCATTACTATTAAAATAAGCATCTCTGATGGCTGCTTCTGAATAGTAAGATTGTGCTTGAGTAGGATTATCTTGATATTGATAAGACTCCGTATAATTATAAATTCCTGTAATGTATTTATACTGTTTTTTGAAGTCTGTATTTGCCCAGTTGTAACCAACCGTTCCAATTAAATTCAAGTGTTTCAAGAGATTTAACTCTAATTTTGAATTAACATAAATACGGTTGTTAAACTGTTTGTCTTCACCGCCTAATTCCAACAACCAGTTTCTCGCATTCTGAGTACCCCAAGCATAAGGTTTACCACTAACAGTTGCAACTGGGAAACCCGGTTGTGAACCAACATTGATTTCAGATTGGCGGCTCGGAATAACTAAATCGTTTTGTTCAAGAGAAATATTAGTGGTTAGTTTTAATTTTTCCGAAAACTTATAGTCGAAGGCAAAACGAATATTATAGCGTTTATTAGAGTTTTGTCCCCATTCTAACATACTTCCTTCGTTCATATAGCCCAATGAAAGGCGATAACCCATTAAATCAGTTCTTGCCGATAAACTTAAGTTATGTTGCTGAGACATCGCTCTGCCTTTTCCCCATAAAATATCAATTGGGTTTGTATCAAAAAAAGTATAGTCTTTTACATCTGTAAAACCGATGGTTTCGCCTCCTGCAATGTATTCAGGCGTATTTTTGTCAATGTAACCACTGGCAGGGCGATTCATCCATGCTTTTGCATATTTTGTCCAAATCCAGTTTTCATCTGGTACACCACCTGTTGAAGCATTTGAAATAGCTTGATACATCAATTGTCCATAATTGCTACCATCTAAAAATGATGGTTTTAAACCCATTCTTTGTTCAGACATTGAAATATCATACTGAATAGAAGGTTTGCCAGATTTAGCACGTTTGGTGGTAATCAATACAACTCCACCTGCGGCTCTTGCTCCATAAATAGCCGCTGCCGCATCTTTCAAAAAGGAAATATTATCAATATCATTGGGGTTGATAGAGTTCAAAGCATTCATGCTAATCAAGGGAGAGCCATCAACAATGATTAATGGATCGGCATAATTAGTAGAAGCAGCGCCTCTGATTTGTAAATTCCAACCTGCTTGCCCCGGAGCAGCAGAACTACGAGTAACAATAACGCCCGGAACTTGTCCTTGTAAAGCAGATAGAGGATTTGCGACTGCTCCACGATTGGCTAAAACCTTATCATCTACACTACTTACCGAACCAGTCAAAGTAGCCTTTTTACGTTCACCATAACCTACTACAACAACCTCATCCAATGCCTGAATGTCTGCAACCAAGCTAACGTTGATTACTGTACGTTTATTCACAACTACTTCTTGGCGAGTATAACCAATAAACGAAAAGACCAAAGTTGCATTTTCATCAGGAACGCTAATGCTAAAATTACCTTTTGAATCTGTCGTTCCGCCTTTAGCACTTCCTTTGATAGAAATACTTACTCCCGGAAGTCCTTCGCCTTTTTCAGCATCTACTACTTTACCCGTAATAGTCTGGTCTGCTAATGATATAATAATTTTTGAGTCATTTACTTTTGTGATGTTTCCCAAAGCATTCGCTTCATTCGTGAGCATCAAAGTAAGTGCCAAAGGAATCTGATAAAGACTTATCCTAAGGACTGATGAAAATGTTTTGTTAATTTGTAACATGTTTTTCATACACTTTTGTTTAATTTTTTGGACAAAAAAATCCCTGACACCCTTTTTCAAGGGCGTATTCAATTGTTGATTAATGAGCACCGCTTTCTCTAGCAATTCTGCTATTTTGTGTTGTTATACATTTGTTTTTTCTACATATAAAAAGATTATGGAATGTTTAAACGATTAAGCCAGTTTTGATAAAAAATAGAATGCTTACAAACGCACTCTATTGGCATTAAATAGTTATTTTAAATATAAAGAAAGTACAACAGTTGTTTTGTAACCTTGGAAAATCAATTTTTTTAAATAAAAAATTGCAATAAATTTAAGTAATTGATATACAGGTATTTAAAATTGCCGTATTATGCAAATGGATGAAAGATTACCGCTTTACTTCAGATTTTATAAACTGAACATCTTTAACATGTTGCCCTATTACAATATTCCCTGCTACTGGATTTGAGATGAGTTTGCCATTTATTTTCACATTTTCAAATACAATATCTTCTACTTTTCTCGTCGCATCAAAGCCTTGAAGTAAACTAGGATTGTCCAAACGTCCTTGATAAGTAATATTTTTAAATTTTACATGTTGAATGCCTCTTCCAGCCGCAGCACTATATTTTTCGTTGAAATATACTCTAAGATTAAAAACCTGACCTTCTTGAAATTTTTCTATGCGGATGTCTTCATAGAGAAGATTGCGAACAAGATTATTATCGCTTGCATTGATGGATAAACAACCTTGATAATTACGGTCGTCTTCGTCATGTTCTAGGATGTCGATATTTCTTAAAGTAACGTTTTCTATGGTATCGCCAGCCCAGCCTTTTTCGGCATTGCCATGTAGCCCAATATTGGTAGGATGGGCAATGTCAGCCCAAAGAGTTGAGTTTTTCACAAGGATATTTTTAACATTTCCATAAAAATTCCAGCGATGAGCATAAATAGCGATACAATCGTCTGAAGTACGCAAAAAAACACCATCAATAAGTACGTTCGAACAACTCATTAAATCAATGCCATCTCCCCAACCTTTATGACTAAACGACTTAATATTTTTGATAATAATTCCCTGACTTTCACCACCATAAACAGTATAATGTTCTGGATTGCGAACAACGATTCCATCTACTTCAATGTTTTTAGCGTGCATGATTTCTATGCCACGTTGCGGGTTATCAATAATACCCCTGCCATAAATTTTTACATTTTCTACTTTACTACAAACCAATTTGCCTTTTAGTACTGCTCCGCCATCAATATACACTGTTGTATTACTCGGAATAATAAAAGCTTTACCTGTTGAATCTTTCGGAAAATGTGTTCCTGCTCCGAAATACATCACATTTTTATCTGTCGCTTTAGGAATATTTTCAAGGATTGGATTCGCAAAAACATGCAGGTTGTGTAATTTATCGCCATTTACTTCAACGGATAGATTAACAGGCTTGTTCAAAACAAAATGAATCGTATTGTCTGTAAGGGTTGATTTGATTCCATGTGACAAAGGTCTAATTTTCACAGAGTGGATATCACCATTGTTTTTTGTGATAGCTAGTTCTATCGGCTTGGAAAAGTCGAAATTAACCATTGAAGCTTCTTGCACATTATCAGCATCAACCTTTACTTTGTATTCATATAAATCTTGCCATTTACCTCCAATAGAGCGCACTCTTACAGTAAAATCATCATTATGAGCCGCATAGTATAGTTCTTTAGGAACAGAATACGACACGATATTTTGAGCATATCCAACATTTTTTATCAGACAAAGTAATAATAATGGTAAAAAAGCTAATTGTATTTTCATAATTTGTTTTAAATGTTTGTTTTATAGGAATAAACCTGATGAACAGATTTATGTATAATTAAACGATTAAGCAAAGGCAATTAAAAATCTGCTCCAAACAGTATTTTATCCAAAGAAAGCCAGATATGATTTTTGTAACCTTCGAAAAAGAATTATTTTTCAAAAAAAAATCCAATGTATATGTGGAGTGAACTCAAACCAGATGTTATTTAATATTGTATTCTGGATTTTGATAGAGGAGTATAGCTAAAAACATGAGTCATCCCGAATTTTACCAAACAATAGAGATTTTAGAGAATCAAAATAAAATAGCCACGCAAAGGCGAAATATAGGTAGAAGAGGCTAAATAAAAAGCGGGCGAAAAACTAATTTCGACCGCTTTTTATGATTGTAAAATTTGGAATGGCTCATGTGCACTAATTTTAATCTCAGAAGCTTTTAGTCCATTCGTTAATTATTGACTTATAATTTTGTTCCTTCAACAGTAAATGGCTGATTGTAATACCTTTTGCCCGTAGATTTATACAAAGCATTCGCTACTGCACCAAATACTGGTGGGAAAGGAGGTTCGCCAAGCCCAGTTGGGTCAATGTCGTTTTGTACAAAATGCACATCTATTTTTTTAGGGGCTTCATTATGACGAATAATGCGGTAATTATGGAAATTACTTTGTTCTGCCGCACCGTCTTTATGCGTTAAAGCGCCATAAAATGAATTGCCAATTCCGTCAACTACTGCACCTTGTACCATATTGATTGCCGCATCAGGGTTTACGACAACGCCACAATCTATGGCACTGGTTACTCTTTCAACATAAGGCTGACCGTCACGAATCACCATATCTACTACATGACCTGCATAAGAAGCATGGCAGAAGTAAGCGGCTACACCTCGTTTTTTTCCACTATTTTCTGGTTTTCCCCAGCCAGATTTTTCTCTGAGTAATTCCAATACGCCTGCATATCTATCAGCGTCATATTCATTGTTTTTGCCTACTGGATTTTCTTTGGCACGTTTCAACAAATCAAGACGGAAGGCGATTGGGTCTTTGCCCATAGCTTCGGCTACTTCATCCAAGAAAGATTGTTCTGCGGCTGCATTAAAGTTGGAGCGAGGTGCACGGAATGCACCAATGGTAATATTAGAAGGAATTTCCCAGCCTTCGGCTAAGTAATTGTCAACAGCACCAGCAGGGAAACGATTGGCATGAATAGGATTTTCAGGAATACCACCGCCTTTTACATGAAACGCAATCAGATTTTTATTAGCATCTAAAGCCGCACGATAAGTAGCTGTGTACATCGGGCGATAGATTCCGTAACTCATATCGTCTTCACGAGTGTAAATCAATTTTATCGGTGCTTTCAATCTTTGAGAGATGCGAGCTGCCTCATATACATATTGTGCGTAAGCTCTACGTCCAAAACCACCACCCATTCGGGTCATCTGAATTTCTATTTTATCAGCAGGTAAATTCAAAATTTTTGAAAGCGTAGGCTCCATCCAACCGGGTGCTTGTATTGGTCCAGCTACCAAAGCCTTACCTTCTGAAACATGAGCGAAGAAGTTCATTGGCTCCATGGTATTGTGTGCCAAAAACGGAGCATTATAAGTACGTTCGATAATCTGAGCAGCATTTTTGAAAGCTGTTTCTGGGTCGCCATCTTTTCTTAATTGCTGTGCAGGCTTTTTAGCGTATTCAGCCATTAATTCCATTTGGCTACTTGTCGTTTCTAATCTTCCCGGAACGGTCACTTCTCTTTTGCCACCTCGTCCCATCATGGTTTCTTTTATATCGCCAGCCGCTTCCCATTGTACTTTGATTTTTTTACGGGCGTTCATTACTTCCCAAGTAGATTTGCCTACAATGGCAATCATTTCGTTGAAAGTACGAGTATCAAAACCCGCTTGTTCAAAACCATCATCGTATAATTTAAAGCTAAAAATATCTTTAATACCCGACATTTTTAAGGCTTGCGAAGCATCGAAAGATTTGAGTTTCATACCAAATGCAGGCGGATGCTGAATCATGGCAATCAGCATTCCTTCCACATGATAATCAATTCCGAAGAGGGGCTTACCTGTAACTACTTTTAGTCCTTCAGTATTTTTCTTTGAATTTCTTACAATCGAAAAGTCTTTTGGAGCTTTCAATTTTACATCTTTCGGAACGGGAATGGTAGCCGCTTTATTCGCCATTTCACCATACTTCGCAGATTTGCCACTTGAATGTGATAAAACACCCGCTTTCGTCGTGATTTCACTGGCAGGAACGCCCCAGGTTTGAGCCGCCGCTTCAATAAGCATTTGTCTTGCCGATGCTCCTGCGTTTCTCAAAGGTTTCCAGTACATTCTTACTGAGTTACTACCGCCCGTAAATTGTGGCCCTAATTTCACGTTATCGTGTGGCCCCATTTCTACGACTACATTCTTCCAATCTACGTCCAATTCCTCTGCCACCATCATCGGTAGCGAAGTCATTACGTTTTGACCAAATTCTGGGTTCGGACATATAATTTTGATAACATTATCAGGAGTAATTTTAATATATCCGTTGAGTTCATTCCATTGTTCAGGCAAATTCATCGCAGCCATTTTGTCGGCGGTTTGAGCATTTGCGAGCCAACTGAAACTCAGCATTAATCCACCGCCTGCAAGAACGGAAGACTTTAAAAACGAACGACGATTTTGTGTATTTGTATTTTCCATTTCCAATCAGGTTTAAGGTTAATTACTTTTTTGCAGCAGCTTTAATCGCCTCTTTGATACGTAAATAAGTACCACAACGACAAATATTTCCACTCATATAGTTATCAATATCTTCATCTGAAGGATTTGGATTATCTTTCAATAAAGCCGCCGCACTCATGATTTGTCCTGCCTGACAATAGCCACATTGAGCCACGTCGTGTTCAATCCAAGCTTTTTGTACTGGGTGAGTACCGTTGGCAGATAAACCTTCGATAGTTGTAATTGCTTGTTTACCCACTGCCGATACTGGTAAACTACAAGAACGTACCGCAGTGCCGTCCAAATGAACAGTGCAAGCACCACACATAGCCATTCCGCAACCAAATTTAGTCCCTGGCATATTAAGATGATCTCTTAAAACCCAAAGTATTGGCGTTGAAGGGTCAACATCTATTTGTTGTGTTTTCCCATTTACTTTTAAAGAATATTTTGCCATAATGTTGTATTTACTTTATTATTGATATTTAACAAAAATATATGAATAAATCAATGGTAAATAATGTTTTTCAAATAAAAACTTACGAAAATCAAATAGACACTTTTGTTGGAGTAAGAAGATGAGTCATGATTTTAGACAGCTTCATTGTATTTATGTTATTTCTTAATCTGATGTGTATCTCGAACACTACTGAAGGTCAAGGCTAACATCTTCCACGCTTTGCCTTGTTTTTGATATACTTCTGTTACAGTAAATTCTACTTTAGCTTCATTTCCTCTAACGATGGATTCAAGTGTTATTCTATTCCAAACAATGGCGGTTTTTCCAGAAACTTCTATCGCAGAGTCATGGATAGTAGCTTTTTTATACCAAATACTTCCTGTTTTAATGATTTCAAGCTCCTCATCTTTTTTCCAAGTACCACTCATGTGAACAAATTTTGATTTATCATCAAATAATTTATCCAACTTTTCTACATCTTTATCAGCCATCCATTGCCATTTGTCTTTGGATAATTGTAATACTGTTTGCTCTTCACTAGTATTTTGACTGCTCTGTTGAGCAAAGATTAATTGTACACTAACGATTAAAAGTACGAGACTAAAAAATGAAGATTTCATATTTTTTTATTTAAAAGAATATTCTGTGGTACAAAAGTAGATACTTTAATGACAGAGAATAGTATAAAAATTACTGCTTTTTCTACCATTTTCACTGATTGAAATCTGTGCTTTAAAATAGTTTTAAGAGAATGAGTACTTTTGTTTCAAATCAGAAAAAAATGGAAATTTTATATCCCATCAATAACATCAGTAAGTATAATGCTGATAATAATCACAAAACACTTCATCCTTTGGTAAGTGTGATAGATTTTTCAAAAGCTCCAGAAAGGAATTGGGGTACAGAAGCCAAAACGATTAAGTTTCAGTACGGGCTATATTGTATTTACTTGAAAGACGTGAAGTGTGGCGATATTCGTTACGGAAGAGATTATTATGACTATCAGGCGGGTACTTTGGTGTTTTTTGCGCCGGGGCAAGTAATGGAAGTAGATAATTTGGGTATAAGTTATCAGCCTGTGGGTTATGGATTGGTTTTTCATCCAGACTTAATACATGGAACCATTTTAGCCAAAACTTTCAGTGATTATAATTTCTTTAGTTATAAAACCAACGAGGCATTGCACATTTCTGATGATGAACGCCAATTGGTGTTAGACCTTTTTGTCAAAATTGAATTAGAATTAAAACAGCCCGTTGATAAGCATAGCAAGAAACTTATTGCTTCAAACATAGAATTATTTCTTAATTATTGTGAGCGTTTTTATGACCGACAATTCATTACAAGAGATAATGTTAACAGAGGAGTTTTAACAAAATTTGAAGATTTGTTGAATAGCTATTTCCTATCAGAAAAACCACAAAGCATTGGTGTGCCTTCAGTGGCTTATTGTGCTAACACACTACATTTGTCTGCGAACTATTTTGGGGATTTAATAAAAAAAGAAACAGGACAAACCGCAAAAGAATACATCCTGAATAAAACGATTGAAATTGCTAAAAATAAAGTATTTGAAGGCGATAAAACCGTCAATGAAATTGCTTACGAGCTGGGTTTTAAATATCCGCAACATTTTACGAGATTGTTCAAACAACGAGTAGGGTGTACTCCAAATGAATATAAGAATTTGAATTAACCATAAAACAAGATGAAAAACTTAATCTCAACTATGAAAAACTATGCGTTTCCAAAATCCTTGTGTGTTATTGTTTTACAATGGCTTTTGCTAATCAATACTACGTTTGCACAAACAGACAATCCAGTATTAAAGCTGTTTCCCAATGGTACAGAATTACATGGAAATATTGCTTATCAAAATGATACGCTCAAAAAGCATTTATTAGACATTTATTTACCTGCGAACACAAAAGGAAATATTCCATTTGTGGTGTTCATTCATGGTGGTGGATGGCTTGTGAACGACAAATATGCCGATATTGGATACATGGGAAATACTGTTTCAGCTTTGATTAATAATAATATCGCAGTGGCGTCTATTGATTATAGATTTGCCTCACAAGCTCAGTTTCCTGCTTTGATTCAAGATTGTAACCAAGCACTTACATTTCTTTGTAATAATGCCGAAAAATATCATTTAGATAAGAATCGTATTGCCATTATGGGTTTTTCGGCGGGTGGACATTTGGCATCGCTTCAAGGTTTGTCGAATAACAATAAGGTTGCCTCATTTTTTAATGGCAATCATGCACAAGTATTTAATATCAAAGCAGTGGTTGATTATTATGGACCTTCTGAACTTACTTCATTAGGAAGTAGCGAAGACCCAAAAGCACCAGAAGCGATTTTATTAGGAGCAAGCCCTATTGCCAGACCCGACTTGGCAAAAATTGCCAGTCCTGTAACGTATGTAGATAAAAACGACCCTCCATTTTTGATTTTTCATGGAGAAAAGGATAATCTCGTAAACAATCGTCAGTCAAAATTATTGAGTGGTTGGTTGACATCTGTAGGAGTAAAGAACGAACTCATTATTGTCAAAGATGCTCCTCATTTTGGAAAAATGTTTGACATAGAAGAGTTCAAAACAAAAGTAATTTCATTTTTAAAAGAAGCTCTTCGATAAGAAGGGTAGGAGGGAATACAAATTTTAAAATATATGCAAACTGTAAGATTAAATAACGGAATCGAAATGCCTATTTTAGGCTTTGGTGTTTTCCAAATTCCAGATGCGAAAGAATGTAAAAAATCTGTGATTGATGCCATAGAAACGGGCTATCGCCTGATTGACACTGCGGCATCGTATATGAATGAGCAAGCGGTAGGAAATGCTATCAAAAACTGTGGCGTAGGAAGAGAAGAACTTTTTATTACAACCAAACTTTGGGTACAAGATACTGGTTATGAAAATACCAAAAAGTCTTTTCATAAATCTTTAGAACGATTACAATTGGAGTATTTGGATTTATACCTGATCCACCAACCTTATGGCGATGTTTTTGGCTCGTGGCGAGCGATGGAAGAACTTTATAAAGAAGGTAAAATACGAGCCATTGGCGTTTCTAATTTTCAGCCTGATAGAATTATGGATTTATTAATGTTTGGAGGAGAAACGCCACCAGCAGTAAATCAAGTGGAAACACATCCGTTCTGTCAACAAATTGAAAACCAATCATTTTTGCAAGAAAACAATATTCAAATAGAATCTTGGGGGCCATTTGCTGAAGGGAAAAACGACATTTTTCAAAATGAATTATTACTTGCTTTGTCGGCAAAATATAATAAAAGTGTAGCTCAAATCATTCTGAGATGGCTTACGCAAAGAGGCGTTGTGGTTATTCCAAAGTCGGTTCGTAAAGAAAGAATGGCAGAGAATTTTAACAGTTTAGACTTTGAACTTGATGAAGCCGATATGGAAAGTATCAAAAATTTAGATACAAAAACAAGTCTCTTTTTCGATCACAGAAATCCAGAAATCATCAAATGGATGGGAAGTAGAAAATTGGATATTTAAGTATTTTTATTCCACGAATTCATTCGTGAATTCGTGGAATATTATCACTTTCAAACATTTTTATCGAATTCTGTCACTACGTTTTCTCCACCATACTTTGCATATTCAGAAGGACTAACACCAAATTCTTTCTTGAAACAGGTTCTAAAATATTGTAGGTCGGTAAAGCCCACTTCATAAGTAACTTCTGATACATTTAATTGTTGTTGTTTGAGTAACTGTGCCGCTCTTTTTAACCTTATATTTCGAACAAATTCAACGGCAGTCTGACCCGTCAAGGCTTTTATTTTTTTGTATAGTGGCATTCTACTCATGCCTACTTCTTTCCCAAGGTCTTCCACACGAAATTCTGCATCTGAAATATTTGCCTCAATGCACTCCAATACTTTTTTCATAAATATTTCATCAAGTGGAGTAATCGTAATATCTGTAGGTTCAAGTACGAGTTTACGACTTTGAGAAAATCTTTCCGCCAACATTTTTCGGGATTTTATCAAGTTTCTTACTCTTACTTCCAGCTCATTAGAATCGAAAGGTTTAGCTACATAATCATCTGCTCCAGTTTCAAGTCCTTCAATTTTATTCACAGAATCGGTTTGCGCTGTCAATAAAATGATAGGTATGTGCGAGGTTTGAACATTATTTTTCAAGGAACTACACATCTCTATTCCAGTCATTTTAGGCATTAAAATGTCGGAAATAATTAAATCAGGCATTTTGTCTAATCCTAATTGCAAACCTTCTTGTCCGTTGACGGCTTCTATCACATTATATTTTTTGCAAAGTCTTATATGCAGATAATTTCGCATATCGTCGTTGTCTTCCACCAACAAAATAAGTGGCTGTTGTTCATCGCTAGAATTATCGACAGATGTTAGGGCTGTACCATCGACCATTGAAATGGGTTCAAAATCGTTAACTACATAGTTGTTTGACCTATCCTGAGCGATAATTTCAGTTGCTTGCTGTTCTACTCCTAATGGCAACAAAATTTTAAAGGTAGTTCCTTTTCCTACCTGACTTTCTACAGAAATCGTTCCTTGATGAAGTTCAACCAATTCTTTGGTTAAAGATAGACCAATTCCAGTCCCTTCATTTTTATGATGATTGTGAACGACTTGATAAAAATGGTCAAAAATATAACTTAAATTATCTTGAGGGATTCCAATTCCACTATCTGAAACGGTTATTTCTATATATTGACTAAGGTTTAAATCTACATTTTTATGCTTTTCAACAGCCTTAATTGAGAGTACGATGCTTCCCGATTCTGTGAATTTAAAGGCATTAGAAAGTAAATTGGTTATAATTTTTTCAATTTTATCAGCATCCGCTAATACAAAAATATCCTCTGAAGAACAGTCTAATACATAAGTAAGCCCTTTTTTCTGTGCTAAAGATTCGAACGATAAGAATATTGGTTTTAGGAAATCTATCAAATTAAACTTTGTTGATGCAAGAGTCATTTTGCCAGAATCAAGTTTTGATAAGTCAAGTAATTGATTGATTAACCGCAACAAGCGTTCTGCATTACGAATCATTAATTGATATTGATTTTGGGGATTACCCTCGAACGTATCGTGATACATATCCTTCAAAGGACTTAATATCATTGTTAGTGGTGTACGGAATTCATGCGAAATTTTGGCAAAGAAATTCGACTTTAAGCGTTCCAATTCTTGCATTTTAGTGAGTTCTAAATGCTCTAATTTCAAATCACTTTCCAAACGCATTTGCTTGATAATGAGTTGACGATACCACCACAATAAAGCCATTGAAATAAGTAAATAAAGTAGATAAGCCCACCATGTTTTCCACCAAGGAGGCAGTACCGTAATGCTTAATTTTACTTCAGTTTTATCGTTTGTATCCAAACTTTTCACCCTGAAAGTATATGAACCCGAAGGAACTTTAGCATAGCTGGCATTTCTATCAATACTTGTGTGATGCCATTCTTCATCATAGCCTTCGAGGATATAGGCAAACTGTGCATTTTGTGGTGCTGAATAATTTAAAGAGGCAAAACCAATACTAAAGTCGTTGTTATCGTGCGAAAGCGTTATGGCTTGGGTTTCGCTGATATGTCTTTTTAATGGCGAATCCTTCTGATTGGGTTTTATCAGAATATTATTGATTTTAAGGTCCGTCAAACACAGCGGTAGTTTGTTCTTTTTTTCCAAAATGTTTTCTGGGAAAAAACTATTATAGCCGTTAATTCCTCCAAAAAAGAATTCTCCCGCTTTACTTTTGAAAAATGAGCCTTTGAGAAACTCTGGCGATTGTAAACCATCAGCAACAGAATAGTTGATAAATTTTTCCTTCGCAGGGTCAAACTTACTGATGCCTTGATTGGTACTAATCCATAGAAAACCTTTTTTATCTTCTATCAATCCGTTGATAACATTATCTGGAAGCCCATTTTCTTTGGAATATTCTGTAAAAATATCCTTGTTATCATCAAATTTATAAAGCCCTTTACCAGTGCCAATCCATAAATTATGCTTGCTGTCTTCGATAATGGCATTAATCAAATTACTACCAATTCTACCTGATTTACTTCCTTCAAACTTATTATGTGTAAAAGTAATTTTCCCATCTTTTCGGTTTAATCTATCTAATCCGCCCCCAACAGTACCAATCCAAAGGTTTTTTCTACTGTCTTCAAATATCATAGAAATCAAATTACTGCCCAGACTATTAGGGTTATTTGCGTCGTTTAAAAATTGTTTGAAAGAATCCGTCGTTGGTTCGTATAGATAGAGTCCGCCGTAATAAGTTCCAACCCAAAAATTACCAAAACTATCTTCGCACATTGCATACACATTTTCGCCCTTCATATTCGCTCCTTTGTTCGAAGTATGCAGATAATGTTTGAATGTGCGGGTTGTTTTATCAAATAAATTAAGCCCACCGCCCCAAGTACCAACCCATAAATTTTTCTTTTTGTCTATATGAAGTGAAATTACGGCATTACTTCCAAGACTATTTTTATCTTTCGGATTATAAAAATAACGGATATGTTTATTGGTTTTCTTGTCGAAATAATTGAGTCCACCACCATCCGTTCCTATCCATAAATTACCCAATTCGTCTTCCTGAAAACAAGTAACATCATTGTTATTTAATTTTTGGTTTCCCGAAATGCTTAAATTATAGTGTTTAAATTGCTTGTGATAATAGTCCCATTTATTGATACCTCTGTTTCTTGCACCAAGCCACATTGTGCCCATTCTATCTCTGTACACCGACCATACCGAATTACTACTGATGCTGTATGGTTGAAGTGGGTCAGGATAAAAATTGGTAAAAGTATTCTTTTGTTGGTCATAAATGTATAATCCATTAAGCTGTGTACCCATCCAAATTCTTCCATTCAAATCCTCTGAAAGACATACGATAACATTGTTCCCAAGGCTATTTGGGTCATTTTTTTCATGTTGATATCGTTCAAATGTTATACCGTTTGGGCTTTCAACCAAGCGATTCAATCCATTTTGTGTTCCCAGCCAAACTTGTTTTTTTGAATCCTTGAAGGCACTATTGATAACATTATTGCTGATAGATTTTGGGTTACTTACTTCATTGACATAACTGATAAACTTCTGGTGTTTTTGATCAAAAAATTTGAGACCGCCACCCTTTGTTCCTAACCAAAGATTATAATGACTATCTTCAAAAATCGCTGAAATATTATTGCTGTTAATACTTTTGGGATTTCCGTTGATGTACCTAAAAAAAACAAAGCTATTCTTCTCTGGTGCATAATAGTTCAGGCCGTTTTCTGTACCAATCCATAGTTTATGATTTTTATCTTCATAAATACAAGTGATATTATTATGGCTAATACTTCCTTGTTTCTTGTTACTCTTAAAATGGATAAAGGTTTCATTTTCCTTGCTAAAAAGATTCAACCCACCTTCCATCGTTCCAACCCAAATATTCCCTTTAGCATCTTCAAAAAGAGTAGTGATATAGTTATGACTAAGCGAAGAAGTATCAGATACAATATTTTCAAAAGTTGTAAATTTTACGCCATCATAACGATTCAGTCCATTCCTTGTTCCAAACCAAAGAAAGCCTTTTTTATCTTGTAAAATACAGGTGACGGTACTCTGAGAAAGTCCCTCAGAAATATGCTCGAACTTGATATTTCCCAAAGCATCAAAAGCTTGCGCATATCCTTTTATCTGCAAAAAGATGAAGAGCAGTAAAAACAGAGCAATTATTCTTCGAGAAAAACGCATTATTTGACGAGTATTTATAGCTTTCATTATTTAAATTATGTAAAATAATCTTGCAATATTACATTTTTATACCTTGTAGAACCATTGTTTTTTGCACAAAAACCAATGCTATTTTAATCTTCGCTTTTGCTTAATCTCTTCGTAACAAGATTGTTAAAACCTCATTGGTATTTATGATTTATCCCATCCATGCAAGGTTTATAATCTTCCTTACTTTGTCGTAGCCTAATTGATGACCCAATACTTCATTGAAGGCACGATAAAAGCATTCCATTTTTTTCTCAATTTTCAAAAAATACTATGAAATTATCCATCCAAAAACACTGGTTTTTATTTCTTTTGATATGCCTTTGCTTATCAAAAAAAGGCATGGCTCAAATTATTCAGCCTGCCAAATGGACTTACTCTGTCTCAAATAATTCAGCAAAAGTAGGTGAGCAAACAGACCTTATTTTCAACATTAAGATTGATAAAGGTTGGTATATGTACTCTTCTGATTTCGACCCTAATTTAGGACCGATGGTAACAACTTTCAATTTTCAACCTAACGATTCATATGAATTAGTGGGAAAGATTGAACCTGTTCATCCTAAAAAAAAGAACAGTGAAGTATGGGGCGGTACTTATACCTACTTTATGAATCATGCCGAGTTCAGACAAAAAGTAAAGATACGTGCTGTTGATTATAAAGTTTCCGGAAATGTAACTTATCAAGTGTGTACAGAAGCCGATGGAAAATGTGTTTCGCTTGATGAAGGTTTCTCTTTTATGAATCAAAATGCTAAAAATGTAGCAGGGAAATCGGTAACGATTTCATCCATCAAAGGCGATAGCTTAATCAAAGTAGAGGCTTCAGAGACAACAATATTTCCTACTAAAAAAGCAGAAGTGCTTCCTAAAAAAGCGAATATTATTCCGGAAAAAAAAGCCGTAGAATCCCTTTTTACTTTTATGTTATTAGCTTTTATGGCAGGTTTGGCAGCTTTATTAACGCCTTGTGTTTTTCCGATGATTCCCATGACGGTGACTTTTTTTACCAACACCAGTAAAGACCGTAAAAGCTCCATTTTCAAAGCACTCATGTATGGTTTTTCAATTGTTTTTATTTATACTTTGGTTGGGACAATCGTTGCCAGAATCAACGGGCCAGAATTTGCCAATTGGCTAAGTACTCATTGGTTGCCGAATCTTATGTTCTTCGTCATTTTTATCTTCTTTGGCTTATCTTTTCTTGGACTTTTTGAAATTGTGCTTCCTCATAGTTTGGTCAATAAAATGGACAAAGAGGCTGACAAAGGCGGTTATTATGGAATTATTTTCATGGCTTTTACCATTGTACTGGTTTCTTTTTCATGCACTGGACCTATCGTCGGGAGTATTTTGGTAGAATCGGCTGGTGGTGCCATTTTAAAACCGATTGCAGGTATGTTTGCTTTTTCGATGGCATTTGCCATTCCATTTACTTTGTTTGCCATTTTCCCCAATTGGTTAAAATCATTACCTAAATCTGGTGGTTGGTTGAATTCGGTAAAAGTAGTATTAGGTTTTTTGGAATTGGCTTTAGCCTTGAAGTTTTTGAGTACGGCAGACCAAGTTTACCATTGGAGAATACTGGATAGAGAAACTTTTCTGGTATTGTGGATTGCTGTTTTTTCTTGCCTTGAATTATACCTACTTGGCAAAATCAGATTGCCACATGACAGTGAAACCAAATCGGTAAGTGTTCCAAGATTAATTGTTTCGATACTAACTTTTGCCTTTGTATTTTACCTCATTCCCGGTCTTTGGGGAGCGCCGCTTAAAGTCCTTGCAGGTTTTTTACCTCCCATGCACACGCAAGATTTCAATTTTGCCAACTTAAATATTGAAGGTTCAGAGGCACCAGTATCTACTTTATGCGAAACGCCAGACAATCCTGCTTCACTTAGTTTTCCTCATAATATTCAAGGATATTTTGACCTTGAGCAAGCAATTGCTTGTGCTAAAAAACAAAACAAACCTGTATTTATAGATTTCACAGGGCATGGCTGTGTCAACTGCCGAAAGATGGAAGAAAATGTTTGGGTGGCTACTCCAGTGATGAGTCGATTGAAAAATGACTTTGTAATGGTAGCCTTATACATTGATGAAAAAATGGAATTGCCCGAATCAAAATGGTACACTTCAATGTATGATGGCAAGGTTAAATCTACGATTGGAAGTCAAAATGCTGATTTGCAAATCACTAATTATCAAAACAATGCTCAACCATATTATGTAATTCTTGACCCGAATACGAAAGAATTATTGGTAAATCCTGTATCCTACGAAACCGATATTGCGAAGTTTACTTCATTCCTTGATGCTGGAATAAATACTTTTAAACAGAAGTATAAAAAGGCGATTCTCTAAATAATTTATCCAACACATTTTACGGTAAAATATATCAAATGAAAAATAGACGTGAATTTTTAAAAATCGCTGGAGGTGCTACCTTTTTGAGTATAATAGGCTCAGGAATGGCTCAGGCTGCACAAGTAAAAAATGTGGGAGTAAACCTTTATTCTCTACGTGAACCAATGGGCTTAGACCCCATTGGTACATTGACTCAATTAGCCAAAATTGGCTACAAAGTAATTGAATCTGCACCGAGTGCAAAAGGTAATTATTATGGATTGACTCCTAAGGAAATCAAACAAGTAATGAACGATTTAGGGCTGATACTTTCCAGTGGTCATGCCATCATTAATGCCAATTGGCAGAAAAGTATCGACGAAGCTGCTGAGATAGGTCAAGAGTTTTTAATGGCTCCTATGCTTCCTTCCAAAGGACAAACGGTTGATAATTACAAAAAAGTGGCAGAGACCTTTAATAAAATGGGCGAAGCCTGTAAAATGTCTGGTGTGACTTTTGGTTTTCACAACGGTGTTACAGAGTTTGAAAAAGAAAATGGACAAGTATTATACGACGTTTTATTAGATAATACGGATGCCGAATTAGTAAAAATGGAATTGGATTTAGGTTGGGCTATTGTGGCTGGAGCGAATCCTGAGCATTATTTTGAAAAGTACGCTGGTCGTTTTCCACTTTGGCATATCAAGGATATTAAAAAAGATAAAAACGAAAGTATAGAATTTGGCAAAGGGAAAATAGATTTCGTATCACTGCTCAAACAACAAAAAAAATCTAACATGAAATATATGTTTGTTGAACAGGAACATTTGACGCAACCAGCACTTGCTACTATGCGTGATAATTTTAACTATTTGGCAAAGTTGAAATATTGAGTTTAAAGAATAAGAGTACAACCAGTGGGCAGATAAAGACAATTTATCTTGCCCATTTTTTGTTAGCTGATGAAGTAGGTGTAAATAGAGATTTATGATTCTTGAAAACCTTCTTTAATATGTCCTATCAATCTCACATTATCCTCAACCGTATTCTTAAAGTATTCAATCATTATAATTGCCATATTGCTATTGGTTTTGTCATTGGTATTACGTTCCAAAATACTCATTATTCTTTCTTTCAATTTTAGATTACGCTTGGCAATCTTCTTAATTTCTCTTCCCATTACTCTGGCTGACAATTCTCTGAGGCTAAATTCTTCTTCTCCAAATAAATCTAAATGATTGGTATAAATTTCTTCATTATACATATCAAAAAAATGATTGAGAATATCGCTGATGTCCTTAATATCGTCTCTTCGATGTTCTGGTCTATCATCGAAAGCTATCATTTTCAACAATACTATTCCTGGCAATGTACAGAATTTGAATTGATGTTCACCTTCCAAATTCAATTCGGGTAAACCTTCATCGTAAATTTCTGTAAAACCTTGCAATGAGATATTCGTCAAGCCTATTCCGTTAGTTGAAACCTTACCATTTTCATCTTCAATTGCTCCAAAAGGGAGTAAATCTACCTGAGTTCGTCCTTTCCAAATCAGCACAAAGTTGTTTCCTTTGTACGGAAAAAAGCCTTCTTCGTAGATTAAATGCTCTCGGAGTTCGTCATAAGTTGATATGTTATTGATAAATACTGCAAAATCAATATCCCCCGTAGTTCTTCGAGGTTCAATTTTGTTGATGCCACTCATCCAAACATCCCGAGCCACTGCTCCTACCAAATAGAAGTCAACCCTGTATTTTGTTAATCCTCTTTCCAGAGCGGACAACATCTCTGATATTTCGGGTTGTTGTCTGAGTTGATTATAATTGAGTTTGTAGGTGTTCATCATAAATTTTTTGAGCTGTTTCAATACATCTTCTATCATTAATAGCCATCAAATCGGCATACACAACAAGTGGTGGAGCTGTTTTATAAGTCGAGTTATCCCCTTTCCAAAACTTCTGATAAACTTTCACATTTCCTTTTTCATCTGGAATCAGTTTATAGTTTTTAATGAGTTCATTACGACTTTCTTCTGTGTATAGCGTAAACTCGGCGGGGTGAAGATAATCGGTCAATAAATTCCCTGCTGGTTCACCA
This sequence comes from Arcicella lustrica, assembly GCF_034930985.1. Lineage (NCBI taxonomy): Bacteria > Pseudomonadati > Bacteroidota > Cytophagia > Cytophagales > Flectobacillaceae > Arcicella > Arcicella lustrica. Next base: position 132,231 of record NZ_JAYGIM010000011.1, on the reverse strand, counting down.
CCCCAAACGGCTTTTGTAGTATCAAAATCTTTCCATGCCAATAAATTATCTTCTTTCAAGAAACGAAACGTTCCGATGCGTAAAGTTGGTTTTAGATTTTTGGTAAATTCATCCGCCCATTTTTTAATTAATAATTCAATGTTAGTGAGTTTTAGGGTATTTTTATTAATTGATAAAATAAAATTCTCCTGTTTCAAGCCTTGAATAATATTGGTAATATTTCCGATTGAAGTACCTGTTTGTTCCGCAATTTGTCGATAAGGTTGATTAATTAAGATTGGGTTTTGGAGAAATTCAAATAATACTTTCAAGCCTGTTTTAGTAAATGCCCGATTGCGATTATCAATTTCAATTTTCATAGGTTCGTGAGTGTCTATCCAGAACATTTTATTACTCTCTCTCAAGTAAAAATTACCATTAGCTTCCAGATAAGCTACATTATGAACTTGCAATTGCTTTTTAATGGCAGGTGAAATTCGACTTGCCACCAACATAAAAGGTTTAAATTGTTCATTAAGTTGGTAAATTTTTGGCAAAGCCTGATTTTTCATTTCTCCTTTTATTTCAATATTATAAGTAGAAACCTCATTGGGAAACATTAAAGACAATATTCCATCCAAATTCGGAATACCTTTTTGTTTCCAATTCCCTTTAATCAGAGTCGTTTTTTGAAGATTATCAAGAGCTTTATAAATGATTATTTGTTCTTGTGTGTTCATTTTTTTAAAATGTTTACGAAATCGTGAACAATTGTTATTTGTGAACAAAGGTAGAACGTTTATTTATGAAATTCAAATTATAATTTGAATTTCATAAAAGCCTTTAAAAGGCAGTAAGTTGCTGATAAATAATAAATTGTGCTTAAATATATCTCAATATGAGTAATTGAAACAAAATAGCCAATACTCTTACAACATTCCTGTGAAAGAAATCTGTATTAAAAAAATGCTGAAATGAAAAAGGCATAAAAAAGCTGTTTTATTGCTTTTTTATGCCTTTGAGAACTAAAATTCCAAATGTCAAATTAATTCACCTTTCTACTTACACATGTCTCAACAATGTTTGAGACAATTGATTTTTGGGAATATTTCCTCCTACAAATTTCTCTTTCAATACACCATTTTTGAAAATCAAGATAGTCGGAATAGAGCGTACTCCTAAAGTAGCGGGAATGGTTGAGTTGGCATCAACATCCATTTTAGCGACAATTGCTTGTCCTTTAACATCGCCTGCTAATTCTTCCACTATTGGTCCAATCATTTTGCATGGGCCACACCACTCTGCCCAAAAATCTACTAAAACAGGTTTATCTGAATTGATTAATTCTTGAAAATTATCATCGGTTGCAACTACGTATTTTTCCATTATCTTCTTTATTAGAGTAATTCCTATTTTAGATTTTGTAAGCCGCTAATCTTTTACAGTTTATTTCCATACTTTCCAGAACAGGACCACTAAAATTATCTTGTTCAACGATGAAGTGTTTCATTCCTGCTTTTTTAGCTTCTTTCAATAAGTTGGTATAATCTATTGTGCCATCGCCAATTACCACATTTTTCTTGGCATCCAACTTCGACATATCTTTAATATGTCCCAACGTAAAGCGTTCTGGATATTTTTTGAAGTAAGCTATTGGGTCAGCTTTTGCCGCAACCAACCAGTAAACGTCCATTTCCCATTGTACCAATTTTGGGTCAGTATTATCAAGGAGGTAATCAAAAATCAACGAATCTCCCACTTTTTCAAACTCGTAAGCATGGTTATGAAAAGAAAACTGTAAACCTGATTGATGACAAGTTTCGCCTGCTTTGTTGAACAATTCAGCTGTTCTTTTTAAATCATCTGGTGTAGTTCTCAAACTTGGAAATATGTAGGCACAAGTAAGGTGCTTTTGTCCTGTTTCAGCAGCTTTTTCCACCAACTCATCAAATCTTGACAAAAGTGTAGCTTGTCGCCATGTTTCAGCTTTTTGTTCTTGTGTCCCAGAAATCAAATGACTACCGATGAGTGTCAAGCCTTTATCTTTCAGCATTCCAGAAAATTCTTTGGGCATCATGCCAAAGTAATGTCCTTTACTATTTGAAAAAGCTTCCACTTCTTTATAGCCCATTTTAGCAATTTGCTCTAAGGTTCCATGCAAATCTTTTTCTAAAAGGTCTTTGATAGAATACAGTTGAATGCCAACCGTTTTAATTTCTTTGGCTGTTGAAATACTCTCTGTGTGCAGGATATTTCCTTTCATTATTTCTGGTATTACCAAGGTTCCCAAGGCAATTGCACCAGTATTTTTGAAAAAATTTCTTCTATTGATATTCATGTTAATACGTTTTCTTAAATATGAAATTTATACTTCTACAGCAGATTGTTTACTTTCTAAAACCATTAAAAACCTTTCAGCTTCTAATGCTGCCATGCAACCAGAACCTGCCGCTGTTACTGCCTGTCGGAAATTTTTATCTTGTACATCGCCACAAGCAAATACACCAGCTACATTGGTTTTGGTAGAATCAGGTTGAGTAATGAGGTATCCTTGCGAATCCATTTCAAGATATTTACTAAATACTTCTGAATTGGGTTGGTGACCGATAGCGACAAAGAATCCCTGAACAGGAATTGTATCAATTTTTCCTGTTGAAACTTCTCTTACTTTGATGGCTTCCACCACATTTTCTCCTAATATTTCCTCTGTTTCTGTATTCCAGTGAATGGTGATGTTTGCCGTATTTTTTACTCTTTCTTCCATAATTTTTGAAGCTCTCATCGTACTTTTTCTAACGAGCATGTGTACATGTAAACAAATTTTGGACAGATATAAAGCTTCTTCACAAGCAGTATCGCCAGCTCCTACGATGGCTACCGTTTGTTTTCGATAGAAAAACCCATCACAAACAGCACAAGCAGAAACGCCACTTCCATTCAATCTGGATTCTGAGGGTAAGCCTAACCATTTAGCAGAAGCTCCTGTAGCAATAATTATCGAATCTGCGGTTAAAGTTTTTTCTCCATCAATCGTTACGAGATGAGGATGTCCAGAGAAATCTACTTCAGTAACTACACCATAACGCACATCTGTTTCAAATCTTTTGGCTTGTTTAGCGAACATTTCCATCATTTCGGGTCCTCCAACACCATCAGGAAATCCGGGATAATTTTCAACATCGTTTGTAATGGTCAATTGTCCGCCGGGCTGATTTCCAACATACATGACGGGTTTAAGATTTGCTCTGGCAGCATAAATAGCAGCCGTATATCCAGCAGGACCAGCTCCTATAATCAAAGTTTGTAAGTGTTCCATTGATATACTAAAGGGAATGATAAGTATTCTGAATAAATTAATTGAGAAGATAAACCTATAAGAATTTATGTTTGAGTATCTGATTATTAGATAATTGCAAAAATGCTTATAGGTTTAATGAAATCGAATTTTGGACTTACTATTAATAAACTCTACCTACTTGTTCCACAATCATTCTTTTCATTTTTTGTGGAACGATAGTGCCTTGCGTTCTGTAAAGAATTTTTCCACCGGGAGCAATCAGCAATGTATAAGGTAAAGCACCTTGCCATTTTGGATCAATAGCTTCAACTAATTTGTACTTATCTTCTGAATTATAAATATAATTTTGACCAGAGGCTTGCATTCTTTTTAGTAATTCTTGAGCCTTATCTTTTTTATCTGGTTTATCCGCACTGATGGTGATAAATTCAAAATCACGTCGTCTGTACATACGATTGATATTGACAAATTCAGGCATTTCAGTAACACAAGGTCCACACCAAGTTGCCCAAACATTGATTAATTTTACCTTATCCGTTTTATTAGCAAGTAATTCTGCAATTCCTTTATCATCAATGATATTCATGTTTACGGGTTCTTTTGCCCATTCCAAAGGAGCTTTTACCGCCCACTCACTTTTTTCAGCCCACTTCGTTGAGCAACCAAATGTTTTAGTTACTGGCGTAGCAACTGGGTTTCCAGCCAAAAGAGCATCTAAAGCATTTCGAGCATCTTCTGCATTAGCCTTACCCGGTTTTTCAGCACCATCAAGGCGACCAACGTATTGAAGTTTACGGTTTTTATCAAAAATAAACAAGTGAGGAGTAGCAATTGGGCCATAAGCTCTGGACATTTTTTGCGTTGCTCCATCATATAAATAAGGAAATGTATAACCTTTTTCTTTGACACGAATCTTCATTTCTTCAAATGAATCACTCATATCGCTATAACCTAATTCGTCAAGTGCAATTGCCTTTGGGTCATTTGGCGAAACAGCGATTAAAGTAACTCCTTTGGCTTTGTATTCATTCGCCAAAGAAATAATTCTATCTTCATAAGCCTGTGCAGTAGGACAATGATTACAAGTAAAAACAATGGCTAATACTTTTGCACTAGCAAAACTCTTTAAACTATACGTTTTCCCGTCTGTTCCCGGTAAACTAAAATCAGGAGCTGAAGCTCCGATTTCAAGTGTTTTTACATCGGCAGCAAAACTGCTCCAACTCAATAAGAGCATAAAAAGAATGGCTTTTCCTAAAAATAAATTTGGTCTTGAAAATTTCATAATTACCTTACGATTTAAAATTTTGAAAATTAAAATGTTTCTGTTTCATGTTTTAAAACATTGGATAATTGCAAGTGCTTGAATTAGACAATTACAATTATTTATATTTTAAACCATATTTTGTTGTGTCAAAATTGGAGATAAAATCAGCCTTTGTACCATGACAGATGTAACAAAAAGCAAGGGTATTTTAGGAAATAATTCAAGATTTGAAGACTACAGACGACTTTCTAAGGGGAAAGAGAATATATAAAACAAAAAATCGGTACCGAACTGTTTCGATACCGATTTACTGCATTTCAAAAGAAGATAAAATTTAATGTTTTCAGGGAAGTTGTATGCTGTTTTTTTAAGTTATTATCTTCTGTCAATCTTATATAATCGACCTTGGTCGGTGATAGCGTATAAAGCACCATCAATACCTTGCGTAATATCTCTAAATCGCTGACCTTCATTCGAAAGTAATCTTTCTTCACCAGTTACTTTATTATTCTCAATAACCAGCCGAACGATATGGGTACCGCTGAGCGAGCCTATAAAAAGATTATTTTGCCATTCAGGAATACGATTACCACTATAGAAAGTCATACCACTTGGCGACACCACTGGATCCCAATAATACACAGGTTGTTCCATTCCACTTTGTTGCTGAATAGCTGAACCTATAGCTTGTCCTCCATACTCTATGCCATAAGTAACAACTGGCCATCCATAATTGCTACCTGCTTGTAAACGATTGATTTCATCGCCACCACGTGGACCATGTTCGCTTTGCCATACATCTCCTGTTACTGGATGGACTGCTAAGCCTTGAGGGTTTCTATGTCCCATCGTAAATAATTCAAGCAAAGCATTCGATTGACTAAAAGTTGGATTCCCCGAAGCAGGCTGACCATTTGTTGTAATACGCACTACTTTCCCCAAACTACTATTGGCAGACTGCGCCATAGTACGGATTTCTGAAGAAGAACGTTCTCCGATACTTACTATTAGATTTCCAGTGCGGTCGAAAACAACTCGTCCGCCATAGTGTAAGTTGCCATTATAAGGAGTATTTGAACGATAAATGACGCTTATTCCTTCCATGCTCGTTTCGTTATTGGCTAATCTAGCTTTAGCAACCGATGTAACAGTACCTCCAGAAACAGATTCTGAAAATACCCAATAGACCATTCTATTAGATGTAAAAACAGGGTCGAGACATAAACCAAGTAAACCACCCTGACCTGCGGAATTGACAGTAGGTATCCCACTAATAGGATTACTTACTTCACCAGTAGTAGGAGAAACAATACGCATACGCCCTGCTTTTTCTGTTATTAATAGACGTCCGTCAGGTAAAGCAGTGATTCCCCAAGGATTGGAAAGATTTGTAGTAAGGTTACTTACTTGATAGTCGGAAACTGTTCGTACACGATTTATACGGGTTTGGCCCGAAAATGCGGGACTATAATTAGTATTTGGCGGATTTGTTTCCACCGGCGAAGTAGGAGTGCTTGGAGTGCTGGGCGTATCAGAACTACCATTTTGTGAACAATGAGAAAATATCATTAAGCATCCTATAAAGTAAATAATATTGTTATTCCTGTTCATAAATAAGAAAGTTTATATGATTAAAGATTTAGTCAAGACATGATTTATTGCTTTGATAACTAACGAAAAATCGTTGGGTGTATTTCTATCCTATGTGTAGTAGATTTCAATACTCTGAAATTTTGGTGGGATAAAACAAAAAATCGGCACCAAAATAATTCGATACCGATTTCCTGCATTTCAAAAAATACTGTTGTACTCGTCATCACTTACTGGCTGTAGCCATTCTGTTTTGTCTTTGTCATAGTCGGGAACTAGAGCAATATGTCGCATTAACCTTTCATGAGAAGCTCCGTGCCAATGCTCTACACTTTTCGGAATTTTTACCACATCGCCTTTTTGAATTACTTCTATAGGCTTCCCTTTTTCTTGATAATAGCCTGTTCCTTCAATCACAAACAATATCTGACCGCTGACGTGCGTATGCCAATTGGTTCTTCCTTTTGGTTCAAAAGTAACCGTAGCCATATTGATGTTATACCCTTCGTCGGGTTTTACATTTATATTTACCCAAACTGTTCCTGTGAAATACGCTGTGGGTGCTGGTGTTCCTTTTTCTATAAATGATGCCATCTTGAGATTGATTTCTATTGAATACCGATTTTTGTAAGCCAATTTGCTATTAGTGTTTTGGCTTCTTCTGCTTTTTCATCTTTCATGACAAATAAAACGCCATCTCGTTCTATTCCGCCTTTGATTTCGAACCCTTCTAACACGTTACTCTTTTTACAAAGCTCTTTTACTGTTTGGAAACTACTTCCAATTCCATAACCAGCATTGGTATTGAAGGGAACAATTGTCTTTCCGCTTAAATCATATTGCTTTAAAAAACTTTTCATTGGCGGCGGTAATTGCATTCCCCAAGTTGGAAACCCTACAAAGACTATATCGTATTTCCCAATGCTGTCAATTTTTGTTTTTAATGGCGGAAGAAAACCCGTTTCATTTTCTTTGGCTACTTGTGCTACCGTTGCTTGATAGTTTGTCGGATATGGTTTTTCTAATTCAAGTGCTACCAAATCACCCCCAATATTTTTCTGAATAATTTCAGCAATTTCTTTTGTATTGTTGGTTCGAGATAAATACACAATCAAGATTTTTTTATGACGAATCACTTGTGCTTCTGAACACGAACAGAGCGTACAAAAAGCAAACATGAGTAACGAAATAGTGATTTTCATAGATTTTATTCTTTTTATGTGAAACATCTTTGATTGTATTCTGAGTAAAGTATTTATCAATCACTAATTCACTAACTTACTTCCCCACTCTTTGCATTAGATGAGCTGGATAGCGGTCTCCTTGAACATTGGTTTTTGCAAAGGCTTCATCAATGGCTTTGACATCGTTTTCAGATAAATCAATAGAAGCACCACCAATATTTTCAGTTAAACGATGTGATTTTGTAGTGCCCGGAATTGGTACAATCCAAGGTTTTTGTGCGAGTAACCAGCCCAATGCAATTTGTGCAGGCGTTGCTTGTTTTTGAGAAGCAATTTCAGCCAATAACTCCACCAATTTTTGATTCGCTTTTCTATTTTCTTCCGTAAAACGAGGAACGAGGTTTCTAAAATCTGTTGGGTCAAATTGAGTATCAGCATTGATAGCACCTGTTAAAAAACCTCTACCTAATGGACTAAATGGCACAAAGCCAATGCCTAATTCTTCAAGCGTAGGAAAAATGGCTAATTCGGGTTCTCTCCACCAAATAGAATACTCACTTTGCAAAGCAGTTACAGGTTGTACAGCATGTGCTTTACGGATTGAGTCAACACCTGCTTCTGAAAGTCCAAAATGTTTTACTTTTCCTTCTTGAATAAGGTCTTTAACCGTTCCAGCCACATCTTCCATCGGTACAGAAACATCTACTCTGTGTTGGTAAAATAAATCTATGACATCTGTTTTTAAGCGTCTCAAAGATTCTTCCGCCACGGCTCTGATACGTTCTGGACGACTGTCTTGTCCTTTCTTAGCATCTCCATCTCTAAATCCAAATTTAGTAGCAATCACTACTTCTTTTCTAAAAGGCGCTAAGGCTTCCCCTACCAATTCTTCATTTTCTTTACCATAAGCTTCAGCTGTGTCAAAGAAAGTGACTCCTTGTTCATAAGCTTCTCTAATCAAGTTGATGGCAACTTGTTTATCTGTTGCTGGACCATAGCCAAAACTTAATCCCATGCAACCCATTCCAAGGGCTGATACTTCTAATCCGCTATTCCCTAATGTTCTTGTTTTCATGTTGATTTTGTGATTGTTTATCTGTTTGATCTTAGTCAAAACCTTAATGACAATACAAATTTCAGCCTTTATTATTTTCAAAAAGTATATATATTCCTGATGTTACTACCATCATTACTGATTTGAGGATTTGGGTGAACATAGATAAAATCAGACTGCTATATTTACATCAATAGATTTAAAAATTAGGGTTATGGAAAATAATATTATAAGGCTTGAAAAGCTTTCGCAATACAATGCACTAAAAGGTATAGAAACACAGCATCCACTCATAACTGTGTACGATAATTCAAAAACAAAAGCACTTCCAAATCACTATCGTTTTCATTTTGGTTTTTATGCCATCTTTTTGAAAGAAGTACGTTGCGGAGAATTAAAATATGGAAGAAATAGCTATGACTATGATGAAGGAACGCTTGTTTTCATAGCACCGGGGCAGATTTTGGAAGTAAATCATGATGAAAGTTACCAGCCAACAGGTTGGGCTTTACTTTTTCATCCTGATTTAGTAAAAGGAACGGCTCTTGGAAAATTAATGAGTCAGTATTCATTCTTTTCGTATGAATCGCATGAAGCACTTCATTTGTCTTTGAAAGAACAGCAAATTATCAAAGATTTATTCAGCAAACTTGAATATGAAATAAGCCAAGCAATTGATAAACACAGCAAAAGAATCATTACCAACAATATTGAATTACTCTTAAATTATTGTGTTCGTTTTTATGATAGGCAATTTATTACTCGTGAAAACATCAATACTGATGTTTTATCAAAATTTGAACACTTTTTACATGACTATTTCTATGCTGAAACAACCACAGAATTAGGACTTCCAAGTGTTGGTTATTTTGCGAATTGTTTGAATCTTTCACCAAAATATTTTGGGGATTTAATCAAAAAAGAAACTGGAAAAACGGCTCAAGAACACATTCATTTAAAATTAGTCGATGTAGCGAAAGAGCGGATTTTTGATACCGAAAAATCCGTCAGTCAAATAGCTTTTGAACTTGGATTCAAATACCCACAGCATTTTAATAGAATGTTTAAAAAGAGTACAGGCTATACGCCTAATGAATATAGAATGTTATCAAATTAGATTAATTATTTATCAATCAAAAATTTAAAATACAATAATGCAAAAATACATCATTGAGTTATCGCAAAAAAAGGTTCAAATCGTGTTCCTTTTTCTTATTTCTTTCGCTATGATTTTTTCAACACACACATCGTCTGCCCAGCAAAAAGACATGATGATTCGTATTGCAGAAATAGAGATTTTTCCCGAAAGTCTTGAGGAGTATAAAGCTATTTTAAAAGAAGAATCTGGAGCATCATTAAAACTGGAAGCGGGTGTTGTGTCTATTTTTCCAATGTTTCAAAAGGAAAATCCGACTTTAATAAAAATTCTGGAAATATATGCAAACCGAGAAGCGTATGAGGCACACTTGAAAACTCCTCATTTTTTACATTATAAAACTTCAACCCTGAAAATGGTGAAGTCATTAAAATTAATAGAAATGAATGCCTTGGATTTGGAAGCGTTACCTGCAATATTTTTGAAAATGAAATAAGCAATTATATGAGTTATCCCGAAATTTAAAATCATAAAGCGGTCAAAATTAGTTTTTTGACCGCTTTATGATTTATGGAATCAGTTCAAATTTTACGGTTACATCGCCTGAACCAAGTGCTTCGGAAAGTTTAGTAGTATCGTCTATTTGTCCAAGTTTTGTATATCTGTAAGAGCTTGAAAATGTTTTGTAGAAAAGTACAAAAGTGTTTGAGCCGTACATCATCAAATCTCCGTTATGAATAGAAGATGGTACAGATGAATTTGTTGGTAAACTTTTGGGAAGGTCAAAGTACTTTTCATTTCCATTGAGCTCATTCATTTTAATAGTAAGAGGCAACATCGCTTTAAAAGCTACTGATGTTGTATTATAGAGAAGTGTTGCCGAAAAAGTAAATGAATTTACTTTTATGCTTAATTTATTGCTCATCTGTACGCTAACTGTATCCGATTTTGCTGGATTTATCTCTATATTACTAGGTTGTTTTACCTCTCGACTACAAGAGGTAAAACAGGTAATTACAGAAAAAACGAATGAGGTAAATAAAAATGGTAGATTCATTTTATATTTATTTAAAAGCTTGTTCCATCAATTACAAACCTTTTATGACCTGATTCATTTTTAATGATTTTTTCCCAAGCTTCATTGATTTCCTCTGCCTTAATCAATTGTGTATCAGGGAAAATGTTGTTGTCAGCACAATAATCCACTACTTCTTGAGTCTCAGGGATTCCTCCAATCAGCGAAGCATTATAATTAACACGAGAAATAGATAAACCAAGATTGTTTAATGTGATATTAAATCCAATGGGCATTCCTACTTGTGTAAAATGTCCATTTCGTTTTACAACTGATGTATAAGCGGCAACATCATATTGTATAGGAATGGTGGAAATCATGTAATCCAATTTTCCTTTGTAAGGTTTTAGTTTAGCAATATCATCCACAACGATTACTTCTTTAACTCCCAAAGCAAGTATTTCTTCTGTTTTCTTTGCTGATGAAGTAAAAGCATAGACTTCTGCACCTTTTGAAACAGCCAATTTGATGGCAATATGTCCTAATCCGCCCACACCCGCTACTCCAATTTTATCTCCTTGTTTCACTTTCGCATTCATCAAAGGCGAGTAAGTGGTAATTCCTGCACAAAGTAATGGTGCCGCTTTTTCTAAACTAATGTGTTCTGGAATATGAACTGCAAAGTGGTCTCTTACTACAATATTGTTGGCATACCCCCCTTGCGTAATACCTGTTGGAGAAGTTTTATCTGGAGCACCATAAGTAAATACAGTTGCACCATTATCACAGTGATGTTCTTCGCCATGTGTACAACTTTCACAAGTCATGCAACTGTCAACCATACAACCTACGCCCGCTCTATCGCCAATTTTGAATTTGGTGACATTTTTTCCTACAGCAGCAACAATCCCAACAATTTCATGTCCCGGAACTTGAGGATATTGTTGTGTTCCCCAATCTCCCTTCATTTGATGGATGTCTGAATGACAAATGCTGGCAAATTTAATATCAATTAAAATATCATTATCGCCTACAGGTCTGCGTTCAAATTCCCACGGACTTAATACTCCAGATGTATCTTTGGCTGCGTAGCCTCTTGATTTTATGTTTGTACTCATTAGTTTTATGTTGAAATTTTTACGTGATATTGCTATCGCATTGAACTATAAATTATCAATATCAAAAGGCATTTTGCGTACTCTTATGCCTGTTGCAGAGAAAATAGCATTTGCCAAAGCAGGAGCAACGGGTGGAAGTCCCGGCTCGCCAACGCCTTTGATGTCTTTTCCGCCTTCTGCTAAAATATGTACTTCTATTTGTGGCACTTCACTGATTCTTAATACAGGATTATCGTGAAAATTACTTTGTTCAACTTTCCCATCGGCAAAGGTTATTCCGTTTTTGATGGCTGCGGTAATGCCCATTACAACGGCTCCTTCTACTTGTGCTTTTACAGTATCTGGATTCACAACTGTTCCTAAGTCTATTACAGCGTAAACTTTGTCGATTTTTACAGCATTGTTTGAAAGCTTTGTTACTTCAATTACTTGTCCGCCCAAACCTGCAAAAAACTCCCATTGTGCCACACCACGACCTTTCCCTTTAGGCAAAGGAGTATCCCATTTTGATACTTCTTTGAGTTTATTTAATACTCGTTTGGTGTCAGATTCTTTCGTAAGCATTTCCAAACGAAAATCCATTGGGTCTTTGCCAGCGGCATGAGCCAACTCGTCAATAAAACATTCATGCGAAAAGGCTAAAGTGGAACTCGTTACCGAACGCCACCAAAACATCGGAATATGAATATCCGAATACACAAAAAGGTTTTTCATGTTTGGAATCTCATATTTTTGATGACTGATGCCTTCTGTCATGGTGCCATCCAATTTGGTTTTATCATTGTTAGGGGTCAAAAATGACATGATGGTTGGCGAAATCACTTTATGTTGAAATGCCACCAATTTACCATCTTCCGAAATAGCACCTTTAAAAGCAGAAAACGTTGGCGGACGGAAAGGGCCTATCTGCGTATCGTCTTCTCTTGTCCAAATCATTTTCACAGGCTTTTTGAGTACTTTGGTCAAATTCACCGCCTCAATGATAAAATCAATGGCTAATCTGCGTCCAAAACCACCGCCACTAAAACCTGTATGCAAAGTAACGGCTTCTTCTTTTAAGCCAAAACGAGTTGGTAAATCACGCATTACATCGGATGGAACTTGCGTTGAAGTCCAGATTTCCAGCGTATTATCTTCTTTCCAATGAGCAGTACAGTTCATGGCTTCCATTGGCGAATGCGAAACAAATGGAGTTTCGTAAAAAGCTTCAATCTTTTTGGCTGATTCTCCAAAGCTTTTATCAAAATCACCAATATTAGCATCAATTACACCTTCGTTCTTGGCTAATTCATGCAAAGATTTTGTGTATTCTTGTGAGTTGAAGGTTTCTTTCCCTTGATAATCCCAGTTTACTTTTAAGGCTTTTCGTCCTTTGAGTGCCGCCCAATAGTTTTTGGCAATTACCGCTACACCTGTTGCTTTATAAACACCAAATACTCTTTCTACTTCCAACACTTGCTCAACTCCTGCTACTTTTATGGTAGCCGTTTTGTCAAAATCTTTCAATTTTGCTCCAAAAACAGAACAATGTTCTACCGAGGCATAAACCATATTGGGGATTTCGGCATCAATTCCAAAAACGGCTTTACCAGAAACTTTTAAGGGGACATCTTGGCGTTTAATTGATTTTCCTAAGATGTTGAAATCCTTGGCATCTTTCAAAGTAGGATTTTTCGGTACTTCTAATTTTGAAGCTGTTTCTACCAATTCGCCATAGCTTAAACTTTTTCCTGATGGCTTATGAAAAACTTTACCTTGTTTGGCGTAACATTCTGATACGGGAACATTCCATTGCTGACTGGCAGCCGAAATGAGCATTTCACGTGCAGAAGCACCTGCTTTACGCATATCGAAATAGCTTGAGCGTACCGAAAAACTACCGCCTGCAAACTGGGCATCACCAAATTTCTTTTCTCCACCCGTCTGCTTTACTGTATATTGTTCAGGCGAAAGTTCTAATTCTTCGGCAATCAATGCAGGAATTGATTGAAAAGTCCCTTGTCCAATTTCTGGTTTTGAATTGAAAAGAGTAATCTTTCCAGATTGTTCGATGATGATGTAGGGTGTAAAATTGAATGGAACGTTTGGTAGAGACGTTGCATGCAACGTCTCTACCGCGGCATTTGCATTTGATATTCCTAAAATAAATGCCGCTCCCGATAAACCTGTATATCGTAAAAAATCACGGCGATTGACGTTTTTAGTTGACATTTTTGTATCGTTTAGCGGGTTGATTTAACGGTTTTATTATTATTTTTTGCTGATTTCAATTCATTCGCTGCTGAATGAATTGCTTTACGAATACGAACATAAGTGCCACATCGACAGATATTTCCTGACATATAATTGTCAATATCATCATCTGTTGGATTTGGATTTGATTTCAAAAGTGCCACTGCAGACATAATTTGTCCTGACTGACAATAACCACATTGCGGTACTTGCTCTTCTATCCAAGCCTTTTGTACTACATGGTCGATATTGTTAGAAATGCCTTCGATAGTAGTGATTTTACTCGTAGCTTTTACAGAAGAAATTGGCGTTTGGCAGGAACGAATCGCTTGTCCATCGAGATGAATGGTACAAGCACCACAAAGCCCCATGCCACAACCAAACTTTGTGCCTTTTAGTCCTACATAATCACGAATAACCCAAAGCATGGGCGTATCTGGCTCTGCTTCAACTTTGATAGTTTTGTTGTTGATGTTTAAAGAGTATGTTTTCATTTGAGTAAATATTATTTTACACTTTTAAGATTTTTATTAAAATTATAACTCAACATGACATTCCACATAAAATCTTTATTATTGGGAATATCCGACTCAAGTGTTTGATTAATAGTAGATTGTACAGTAAGTGGAATATTTTTGTTAGATAAAATTCCTGTGGCAGAGAAATAATCTCCTCTAAAACCATCGGTGCTCAAAAAGTAAACAGATGGCATGAGTTGAAACCTAAAATCTCCACCGAGCTTTATATTTGAAATACTTGTATTTAAAAACAATACTCGTGTAAGTTGTGGTCCATGTTTCTGTAATCCATTACCTTGTAAATATACTGCACTGACATTCCAATTAGGAAAAATTTGATAGCTTGGCGTAATTTCATAAGCTAAAAACCTTAACATTTCTGTGATTTCAATAGCATTTCCATTATCATCAATGCTTCTTCTAATCAATGTAAAGGCTGGATGAGCGCTTATTCGCAAACCAAATTTCTTTTCTTGAATGGCCTGATACCTAAACCAGAAAATCATCCCTCCTTTACTGGCATCTGATACTAAACGAATATCAGGATTAAAACTAAATCTATTTCTTTGCCACGAAAAATTCATAATAGTGGCTGGTCTATGCAAGGAAAAAGTAGGAATGATAGAAAAACCATTGTTCGTAATACCAATTGAACCCGAAAATTTGGTAATAGTACTATCTTGTTGGGCATAACTTGTTTGAATAAACAAAAGTGAAATCAATAAAAAGTTAAATTTTAAGTGATTCATTTTCAATAGTTTAATGGTTAGGATTTTACGCTTCAAAATTATCTCATAAAGACCTTTAAAATTTTATAGATTTTACTGTTTTACTTACCAATTTTACAGATGCCGAAAATAAGCTTATAATTCTTTGATATATTTCGAACAATATTTCAATCTAAAAGCTGTAAGAACCATGATAATATATGATACAATAAAGCAATACAGTCAGATGTTTAATAACCCAACTTTGCATCCGCTCATTAGTTTGGTTGATTTAAAGAAATCTGATATGTTGAAGAGAAGTAAGTTTATGATGGGCATTTACGCCATTATCATCAAAGAAGCTAATTGTGGAGATTTACGCTACGGTAATAATTATTATGATTATGATGAGGGAACGATTGTATTTTTTGCTCCAGGACAAGTAATTACAAACGAACCCGAAGGAGAATTACACCAACCTTATGGTTTAGCTTTGGTTTTCCATCCCGACTTAATTAAAGGAACGAGTTTGGGCAAACAGATTCATGAGTACTCATTTTTTAGTTATCAATCCAACGAAGCATTGCATGTTTCTGAAAAAGAAAGAGAAATTATCAATGTTTGCTTTGACAATATAGAATCTGAAATTAAACAGAATATTGATAAACATAGCAAAAAGCTAATCGTAGCCAATCTTGAGCTATTATTAAAATACTGTTCAAGGTTTTATGACCGCCAGTTTATTACCAGAGAAAGTGCAAATCATGGTATAATCGAACAGTTCGAACAACTGTTGAATGATTATCTTTTTCGTGAAGAGCTTCAAAGCAATGGACTTCCGTCGGTAGCTTACTTTGCAGACCGATTACATCTTTCTCCAAATTACTTTGGCGATTTAATCAAGAAAGAAACAGGCAAAACAGCTTTAGAATTTATACAATTAAAATTTATAGACCTTGCCAAAGAGCGAATCTTAGACACAAGTAAATCATTGAGTGAAATTTCATATCAATTAGGCTTTAAGTATCCACAACATTTTTCACGATTTTTCAAGCAAAAAGTAGGCGTTACACCACATGAGTATCGAATGAATTGAGCTTTTAACCAATTAATTTTATGAACAATAGTGATATTTTTCAAAGAATGAGGGCTGGAGAACCCATCAAAAAAGATGATCCTGAGTACAATACATTTATGGAAGCAGTTGCTCGAACCATCCGTTTGTGTTCAGAAATGAATGCTTCAGCAACAGATGTAAATCAAGTAAGAACAAAATTGAGCGAAATCATTGGTACAAAAATAGACGAATCAACCGCAATTTTTCCTCCATTTTATACCAATTTCGGGAAGTTTATCAGCCTCGGTAAAAACGTTTTTATCAATCATGCTTGCTCGTTTTTAGATTTAGGAGGTATTACGATTGAAGACGACGTAATGATTGGACCAAGAGTAAATCTTACGTCTGAAAATCATCCTTTAGACCCAAACGATAGAAAAACCGTTATTTTACAGCCGATTGTGATTAAACGTAATGTTTGGATAGGCGCTGGAGCAACGATATTGCCCGGAGTAACAATTGGCGAAAACGCAATTGTTGCGGCAGGTGCAGTGGTAAACAAAGATGTGCCAGCTAATACTATAGTCGGTGGTGTTCCCGCAAAGATTTTGAAAGTGTTGTAAATGAATACTTTATCTTTTAATGCAGGAAATTATTATTCAATTTCCTGCATTAAAAGAATTAAAGCTGAGTGCTTTTACTGTACATCAAAAGTATAAACCTTACCTTTTTCAGTGGTAAAATCATACAAGAAAGTCGGAGGAATTGATGCTAATATAATACTTGCTTTAGGTGAAATAATTGGTTTTGCTGTTTCTTCCGTTATGAACAATGGATTACTATTTTCTCCTTTGGCTGTTTGTAAATTTACATTTTTACCTTTGAGAGCAGCTCCGATGCGCAAGCGACAGTTTCCGCCAATAGTAGATTTTATTTGCAAGCTTGTTACTTTTCCATTCGTCCAAGTCATTTTTACAATTTCAAAACCACCACGAGTTTTCAAGCCTGAAATACTTCCTTTTTCTTTCCAAAAGTCAGGCAATGCTGGCAATAAATGAATGGCTCCATCGTGACTTTGTACCAGCATTTCGGCAATGCCAGAAGTACAACCAAAGTTACCATCAATCTGAAATGGAGCGTGAGCATCAAATAAATTTGGATAAGTACCCCCGCCCGCAGCATTGACGCCTAAAGGTGATAATTGATTTTGAATTAATAGATGCGCATGATTCCCGTCTAACATTCTTGCCCACCAGTTTACTTTCCAACCCATACTCCAACCTGTTGATACATCGCCACGTTGAATCAGTGTATTATTAGCGCCCACAAATAATTCAGGAGTACGATAAGGCGAAATTTGATTAGAAGGAAACAAACCATACAAATGTGAAATATGACGGTGTTTGTCGTTCGGACTATCAATATCTTCCATCCATTCTTGTACTTGATTATATTGCCCGATACGCATAGGCGACAATCGTTTACGAATCGTTTTAAGCGTATCTACTAATTGTTGATCTTTTTTCAATAATTCAGCCGCACGAATGGTAACACTGAGCATATCAAAAACAATTTGATTATCCATTGTTACGCCAGCATCAAAAGATGAGCCTTGATGAGCCGCAGGAGCATTTTCTGGTGAAGTTCCCGGATTGATGACCAAGTATTTATTGCGTGGGTCTTCTACCAAATCATCGACAAAAAACAGAGAAGCACCTTTCAAAATAGGATATATTTCAGCTAAATAGGCTTTGTTGCCTGTATAAAGGTAGCGTTCCCATAAATGTTGACATAACCAAGCGCCGCCCATACTCCAAACGCCCCAAAAAATTCGGTCAACTGGACCAGTAATTCTCCAAAGGTCAGTATTATGATGCGCCACCCAGCCTCTTGAACCGTACATGATGCGAGCAGTCTCTTGTCCTGTTTCCGATAATTCTTTCACCATTTTTAACAGAGGCTCGTGCATTTCTGATAAATTGGTTTTTTCGGCAGGCCAATAATTCATCTGAGTATTGATGTTGATGGTGTATTTACTATCCCAAGAAGGAAACATTTTATTGTTCCAAATGCCCTGTAAATTAGCAGGTTGTCCGCCAATTTTAGAGGAAGAAATCAATAAATAACGTCCGTATTGAAAATATAAACTTGCAAAAGTAGGGTCGTTATTCGTTCTAAATTCATCCAAACGTACATCTGTAGGTTTTTGCTCAGCAGCAGGATTTGAGCCTAAATCTAATTTTACACGATTAAAAAACGATTGAAAATTCGCCACGTGTTCGTTCAACAAAGTAGCATAGGGTTTTGGGAGTGCTTTCTGTAAATCGGCTTCCGTTCTAGCGATTTCATTTCCTGATAAATCTTTATAAGAATTAAAATTGGTTGCAATGTTTACATAAATAATTACTTCATTAGCACCTGTAATTTTGGTCAATGTATCGTTTGAAGTAATGCTTCCTCCTTGTTGTTTAAAGGTTGTTAAAGCATTAAATTTCAACTGATTACCCTCTACTCCTTCGTGCCCAGCGGTTGCTCCATGCAAAATCAATTGTTTTCTTGAATTCGTACTAAGTTTTACATTTTTTTGTGGCGTAGTAAAAAAAGCGTCCAGTGAAATACTGTTAGCTTTATTCGCCGTAATACGCACCACTAAAGTATTGGTAGGAGAGGAGACGAAGGAAGTTCGGGTATATTGAACGCCATCAACACTGTAAGTTGTGGTGCTTATGGCACGTTCAATATTTAATTCACGACGATAATTAGTGTAATTTTCGTGATTGGCGAAACGTAAATTCAGACTGCCAACTGGTTGAAAAATCTGTCCGTTCGATTTTTTACTTTGTATCGTTTTTTCAGATAAGATTTCAGCCTCCTTTTGTTTTCCATCAAAAACTAATTTACGAACAGCGGGTAAAGAAGCCAGCGCATCAGGATTATCGTTTCTATTGGGGCTACCCGTCCAGACAGACGTTTCGTTTAATTGTAAAATCTCTTGAGATACATTCCCATAAACCATCGCTCCAATTTTACCGTTGCCAATGGGCAGAGCTCTTTCCCATACATTTCCAGAAGGTTTATCATACCACAAAACCAATGATTTTTGTGCCTGAACAAAATTTGAAATAGCAAAAAGGAGGATGAAAAGTACTTTCTTTTTAAATAGATTGTTTGTCATTTTCTAGTAATATGTTTAGCGTATAATAAAGTTTTTCTAAAAGTGAGGTAAGTAAGTGTGGGATGATTCTCTTTTTAGCAAAGGTAAAATTCATTAAAAATACTGTTATAAGATGGATAATCTTATAACAGTATGAGTATTAAAATAGCAAATTATTAGTAACCAGGATTTTGAGTAAGTTTTGGATTAATATCACGCTCTGCTTGAGGGATTGGTAATAACTCGCTAACTCCTTCTTTATAATTAGTTTTACCAATTGATTTCAGATAAGTAGCGGCGTCACCCCAACGGATTAAATCGAACCAACGTATTCCTTCCATACCTAATTCTACAGTACGTTCTTTTTTAATAGCTGTTCGCATTTCTGTTTGTGTCATGCCTGAACTTAATAGTGCAAGATTGACATCCTTTCTAGCACGAACAGTATTGATGAACGTATATGCCTCTGCGGTTTTTCCTGCTTCATTCAATGCTTCTGAATACATCAATAACAAATCGGCATAACGCATAAGAATATAGTTTTTAGGGTCGTCGGTTTTACCAATGTTTGTTCCTTTACCAACTACATATTTTTTTGAATTATAACCTGTTGACGAAGTAGATGAACTATAAGGTATTCCTTGGAAAACATCTCCATCTCTAAATACTGTATAGCCTAATCTTGGGTCATTTGTTGTAAAAGTATTTACAAAAACTTTTGTAGGACAACTCCATCCATAACCACCATCTAAAGTAAAACCCGAACCTCGTGGAGCATCATAGTTATTAGTAGCATTGCCCAAACCTCCTAAAAATGATGCGTACTGAATTTCAAAAATTGATTCTTTCCCGTTTTCAGTAGCCAGTTCAAAGTTATCGAAATATCTATCGAATAAGCTGTAAACTTTGCTATCTATTACTTCTTTAGCTTTACTTGCTGCTTCGTTCCATTGCTTGCGGTATAAATATACTTTGGCTAAAAAGGCTTTGGCAGCCCCTTGGGTTGCTCTACCAAGGTCTGATGCTGGATAAGTAAGTGGTAGTCCTGCTTCTGCACTATATAAATCTTTGATAATTTGCTGATAAACTTCCTCTTTACTATTTCTAGCTACCAAAAAATCACTTGGATTTGTCTGAGGTTTTGTGATTAAAGGCACATCACCAAATAGAAGTATCAAATAATGATAATAAACCGCCCTTAAAAAAGATGCTTCTGCTAATACTCTTTTTTTAAGATTTACATCCATCTGAATAGCAGGCACTTTTTCTAAAACTAAGTTCGCTCTAAGAATGCCTTGATAGGCAGCATTCCATGTATTTCTAACAGCGCCATTATCAGAAGTAATGTTATTGTTTTCAATTTGTGCCCAATCTGCTGCATCCCCTAATGATGTTGCGTCGCCAGCCAAATAATTTCCATAATAACAAAGTCCAAACTGACCTAGCCCATTGTACATTAATGGCTTGTATGCTGCATTGGTCGCTCTAACAGCATCGTCAGATGTTTTGTAAAAATTCTCTGTAGTTACTGCATTAAGAGGTTGCTTTTCCAGAAATTCCTTATCACAACTGCTTAGTAAAGCAATTACGAAAAATGTATATATTGTTTTTTTCATGGTTCTATACGAATTAAAAGTCTAAATTGATACCAAAAAGGATTGTTCTAGGTTGTGGGTAAGTCATTAAACTGGTAAAGTTATTGTCTCTTCCCGCACCAACTTCTGGGTCAAACCAAGGATATGGCGTAACTGTAAGTAAATTCTGACAGCTAGTATAAACCCTAATTTTATTAACACCCAAAGTGCCTTTTGGCAAAGTATAACCCAACTGAATATTTTTGATACGCATATAACTAGCATTATACACCCAGAAATCAGAGGTTCTACGGTTGTTGCTTGGATCACCCCAAACCAATCTTGGAACATGGTTACTAGTACCTGGACCAGTCCAACGAGTAATATAATCAGCCGTAGTATTATCAAAATTATCCATTAATCTACGTCCGCCTGTGCCGTCAATATAAACCTCTCTTCCTTGTATTCCTTGAATAAAAATACTGAGGTCGAAATTTTTATAATACATATTGGTGGTTAATCCATAGCTCAATCTTGGAATAATATTACCAATATAGTCTCTGTCCAAATCATTGATTACTCCATCATTATTCAAATCTTTCCACTTGATGTCCCCCGGTTTGGCATTAATTTGGGTTGCATGTTTATTGATTTCCTCTTGGTTTTGGAAAACTCCTTCCTGTACATATCCAAATATTGAACTAATAGGATGTCCTTCTGCTGTTTTGAATACACTAGAGAAAATTGGTAAGCCTGCTAAAGAAACTACTTCATTTTTTATTGTTGAGATGTTAGCATTAATATCGTATTTGAAATCGCCTGTTCTTTTTCGATAAGTAAGCCCTAATTCAAAACCTGAATTGCGAACAGAACCCACATTTTGATAAGGTGCACCTGTTACTCCTGTTGTTCCTGGAATAGGTACTTGCACGAGCATATCCGAAGTAAGTTTTGAAAAATAATCAGCCGTAATCGACATTCTATTATTGAAAAGTTCTAAATCTACTCCTATATCACTAATGGTTGTTGTTTCCCACTTAATGTTTGGATTACCCAATGAAGTAGGAGCGACCCCAGGCGCAATACCTTGATTACTACCCAATACATAGTTCTGTGATAAATCTAAACCAGAGGTAAAAGCATATAAACCAATTTCCTGATTACCCAATTGTCCCCAGCTACCTCTGATTTTAAGGTCTGAAATAGCGGTAAGGTCTTTCATGAAATCTTCGGCAGAAACTCTCCAAGCAGCAGCGAATGATGGAAATACTCCATATTTATTATTGGTACCAAAACGGGAAGACCCATCAATACGCACATTAGCTGAAACTAAGTATTTGTCTGAAAAATTATAGTTTACTCTGGCTAAATATGAACGAATTGACCATTCAGAGGCAGTACCTCTGGCTCTGTCGTTCAAAGCTCCTGCATCTAATACTCTGATGTCATTATTCGGAAAGGTTTCACGGTGAGCGGTATAAGTATCATAACGATTGGCTTGTTGGGTAAGACCAACCAATGCGGAAATACTGTGTTTTTGGGCAAAAGTATAGTCATAAGCCAAAGTATTTTCGTTGAGCCAAGTACTGCTGTTCAGATAGGTTCTATCTAATGTACTAATTGTATTGGTTCTTCCACCAAAAGCATAAGTAGGCGTAAAGCTAGTTCTATCTTCAATCAAAATATCAGCCCCTAAAGTCGTTCTGAATTTTAAGAAAGGAAGAATGCTATATTCTGCATACACGTTTCCTAACAAGCGGTACCTGTCAATATCGTTCTGAAAAATATAGGCATTAGGCACTGAAGGCAAGTAACCTAATTGTTCTCCTTGGCGTGTGGCATAGCCATATTCTCCATTCGCAAATTTGTAAGGAATCGTTGGCGAAAAACGAATAGCATTTACAAAAGTCTCATTCCATTGTCCACTTCGTTCTAATCCTTTGGTTAGCGATAAGCTATTTCCAAATTTGAATTTCTTAGTGATTTGGTGGTCGGATGTTACATTTAAAGAAAGTCTATTATATTTAACACCAATACCGATACCTTCTTGTGAGAAATAGCCCATTGAAACCGCATATTGCGATTTTTCAGAACCGCCAGAAATACCAAAATTATAGTTTTGAATAGGAGCTGTTTGAAAAACTTCTGCGATTTTTTCGTTGCCTACACCCAATGTATCTACTCTTCCCCAATAAATTGGTAAACCTGCATTGGTCCTTGCTTCATTTTGTAAAGTGGCAAATTCTGTCGCATTCAGCATTTTAGGTAAACGCCAAGCTTTCTGAATACCATAATAGCTACTAAAAGTAATTTTTGCTTGACCAGCTTTCCCCCTTTTCGTCGTAATCAAAATAACACCATTGGCAGCTCTGGCTCCATAGATTGCCGAAGATGCAGCATCTTTCAATACCGTCATTGATTCTATATCATCTGGATTGATATTACTAATGCCTTGATCAGTAATTACGCCATCAATTACATAAAGAGGATTGCTGTTTCCTGTTGTACCAACTCCTCTGATTCTAACAATGGGTGAATCGCCCGGACGACCAGTATTTTGAGTTACCTGTACTCCTGCACTTCGTCCTTGTAAAGCTTGCCCCACATTAGTATTCACCGTGTTCTCAAAATCTTTTGAAGAGATAGTAGATACTGCACCTGTTAAATCAGATTTCTTCGCTGTACCATAACCAATGACGATGACTTCACTAAGCGATTTTGTATCTTCTAATAATTTTATCGTTAGAAAAGATTGTTTCCCAACTGTCACCTCCTGACTAACATAACCTACTGAAGTAATGACTAAAACCGTATTTTCATCCCCAATATTCAATGAAAAAGTACCATCGTTTTTAGTACTTGTACCAATGTTAGTGCCTTTTACTTGGATATTTACTCCTGGTAGGGCTTCATTATTTATACCTGTTACTTTTCCTGAGATGGGCAGAAATACTATTTCGTTTGTTATGTCGATTAACTTGTTTTCGACTAAATGCTTTTTTTCAATTTTATTCAATAAGATTTGTCTGCCAGATACTTCGTAAGACAACTCTAAAGAAGCACATAGTTTATCTAATACTTCTATCAACTTACTTTTGTCAGTATTGAAATTGACTCTTTGTTGTGGATTAAGTACTCGATTACTATAAATAAATTTTACGTTAGATGACTGCTCAATTGTTTTTAAGGCATCTTTTATTTTTTGATTTGAGAAGTTTACTGTAACAGTTTGATTCAACAAGCTTTGGGCATCGCTAATATGGGCTGAAACCACATTAGTGAACACTAAAACCCATAAAAGTTGTACAAAGGTTAATTTCATAATACTCCATATAAAATGGTGGATTTTGGGATTTTTTTTCATAAATTCGTTTTGTTAAAATGTTCGATTTTGACAATAAAAAATCATTCGTCATTTCTGACGATTGATTAGGAGACGTCGGTAAAGTGGCCGCTTTATCGACGTTTTTAATTAAAAAATGATTTTAAAGTCATGGAGGACTTCATTGTGAGGGAAAGATTGTCTGTTTTTTTTTCATACACTAAAAGGGTTGTTTTATGATATACTGATTATTATTGTTCATTGCATCCTACTCCACTAATTATAATTTTCCCGTTCACGATTTCATAAGTTGCTTCTACTGATTTACTGATAAGTTTTAATTTTTCAGATAATGGTTCGTCTGTCAGAGAGGCTGTTACTAGGCAATTTTTAAAGATGTTTTCATCACATACAATGGTAATATTATAGGCTTCTGAAAGGTCTTTAAATATTTTGAGTACTGATACTTCTTCATACTCAAAGGCTATATTTTGAATAGAAATAGCTTGTTTGTCAATTGCTTTAATGTTTTTCTTTTCAAAAGTGAGCAATTGTCTTTTGATGATAACCTCTTGATTAGGACTCAATACAAATCCTTCTAATTTTTTATGATTAGCCTGCTGTTCCGCTTCAATTCCATCTGATTGATATACAGAAACTTTTCCCGTTTTAACACTTACTTGAATTTGTTTATCGTTTGGATAAGCCTTCACATTAAAACTTGTGCCTAATACTTTCGTAATGATTTCGTGAGCATGCACATAAAAAGGTTTAGAGGGGTCTTTGGCAATTTCAAAAAAAGCTTCGCCCGTTAAATATATTTCACGGGAATCGTCCGAAAAATGATTGGGATAAGATAGCTTACTTCCTTTCTTTAAAAGGACAGAACTACCGTCAGGCAAAACAACCAGCTGTACAGCATTTGATAAATTTCCTACTTCTACAAGATTATATTTGGAAGAAGCTTCACTAACTAAATCTGAATATTCGATAGTTTTTGTATTGACCTTTTTATAAAAATATACTGAAAGAACAATGACTAAACTTGCTGCCAAAACCGTAATCAGCCAAAGGTTTTTAGTATAAAATTTAGCCGGCTTTACTATAATATTAGCTTGATTCGCACTTTCATCAATTGTAGAAAAGATGGATTTTTTTAACGATTCTACCTGACGAGAAGACAATTTTGGTATTTCTAATTGATGGATAGTCAATACGATTTGGCGTGCAGTTTCTACATCCGCTCTTTTGAATGGATAAGTTTCTAGCCAGTTTTGCCAAAATTGCTCGGTAGAAATATCAGTAGAACAGACCCAAGCAATGAAGTAATCATCTTGGGCTAATTGTTCTGGCGTATAATATAAGTAGTCAAACATTGTATTTATTGAATAATAATTTGTCTTTCAATAATACAGAGTTGGGTGCTATATTTTACTACTAAAGAATTTTAGATTTTTTTTAAATTAATTGAAGAAGAGAAAAAAGAGGGTAATGCAATACACTAATTTACTACGAAGTTTGGTCAGTGCATTTTGAAGAGTATTCGCAATGGTTTGTTCTTTTAGATTCAATAACAAGGCAATGTCTTTAATTTTCATGCCAGAAAAGTACTTCAAAGAAATAATTTCTTTTTCTCGTAGCGACAACATATCTAAAGAATCAGCTAATTGTTTATCTTGCTTATGCTGTTCTTCAGTCTGTATCCATAAATCCTCGAAAGAGTCATCGTTATCCTCCAACATTTCCTCGTCAAATATTCCAGTATAGATATTTTCTTTTGTGAGGGTGTTTAAAAGCGTGCGTCTTAAACATTTATACAGATAAAATTTTACCTGAACGTCTTTAGCTAAATTTTCATGATAATGCCAGATTTGAATAAAAACATCTTGAATGGCATCCTGTGTGAGGGCGCTATTATTAGATAAACGATAGCCATAACTATGTAATTCTTGTACGTAGCGGTCAAAAATCAAACCCAAAGCATTGATATTGCCTTCTACGACCGACATCCACAGCCTTTGGTCTTCTTTTTGATTCGATATTTCGTAATAATAACCTTTCATCTTTGATTCATAAAGAGAAGGCTTATTTATAAATACTCAAAAAGTTATTATTTTTATTAAAATAGTTAAATAATAAACTTTCAAGAATCGCATTGTATAGGTTTATTGCAATAAACAAGAGGAATAATTCCATCTGAAAGGCTTAAATTTGTTCATGAATTTGGGAGAAGCTCTACTATAATCTGGGCAATAGGGAAATACTAAAGTATCATTATAACCTAAACCTCTAAAATATGTATCTAAAAAACAATCTGACACAATTCTTAAAAACAGATGAATCCATTCTTGATTTTATTGAAGAATATGCACTTGATGGTTTATGGTTTTGGGATGCCGAAGACAGTAATCGTTCTTGGGTAAATACAAAGTTGAAAAGTGTTTTGGGCTATCAACAAAAAGATAATGATGTTGCTTTAAATCAGCAATTTATACATTTTTTTAAGCAAGATGTTTTCTTAAATACTATTGATTACTCAGTCGAAAAAGGCAGTTATTTTCATCAATTTACTTATTTTCATGAAAATGGAAATAAGCTGGTGATGGATTGCAAAATGCTCAATGTATTTGATGAAAAGAAAAAAATGTTGGGTGTATTAGGAGCAAATACTTTTGCTTGTCAAGTTGATATTGATGCAAATAAAGTAGTTCTTGATTTAGATTTTTTCAATCAGCTCAAAAAGAACGAAGAGATTCTCAAAGAGAGTAGCCAAATGGCAAGAGTTGGTAGTTGGGAAATGAATTTGAATACTGGAGCTTTGTACTGGAGTAAAGTAACCTGCGAAATCCATGAAGTACCCGATAACTTTCAGCCTTGTTTAGCTGATGGAATTAATTTCTATAAAGAAGGCATTAGTAGAGATACCATCACAAAAGCCGTTGAAGATTGTATAGCACTAGAAAAAACCTTTGATGTTGAACTCCAACTCATTACTGCAAAAGGGAATGAAATTTGGGTAAGAGCAATTGGGAAAGCCGATTTTTCAGCATCGAATGATAAAAGGATTTTTGGAGTTTTTCAAGATATTAATCAGATAAAAAAAATAGCTGTTGAACATACTCAAACAACGGAATTATTAGCAAAACTAGCAACTCAAGTACCGGGAACACTCTTTCAGTTTCAGTTACTTGATACTGGAGAATCTTACTTTCCATATACTTCTCGAAATTTCATTAATTCAAATAATTATTATGAAATGACGCCCCAACAGAGGAGCGCCTATTATTTTCAACACATTCATTCAGAAGACTTGCCCATAATAATGCAAAAGGTGCAACAGTCGGCTAAAACATTAACAACGCTAAGTTTTCAATATCGTTATCATGATGAAAATAGAGGTACGCTATGGATTGCTTTAGTTGCTAATCCAGAACGTTTGGTGAATAGCGTTTTATGGCATGGATATTCTATTGAAATTACTGAGAGCAAAAAAGTAGAAAATGAATTAAAAGATACCAAAAGGCTATTACAAGAAAGTAATAAACTTGCTATGATTGGTGCTTGGGAAAGTAACCTTAATACTGGAGAATCAAATTGGTCTGATTTCACTAGAGAAATCTTTGGGATTAATGAGGCTTTCCAGCCTTCTATTGAAACCATCAATACTTTTTTTAAAGAAGGAGAAAGTAGAGATGCCATTTCTAGAGCCTTGAATTCGTGTATTAATGATGGTCAGCCATTCAATCTTGAACTGGAAATGACGAATAATTTTGGAGATGATATTTGGGTAAGAATTATTGGTTATGCAGATTTTTCAGAATCAAATAATAAAAGAATCTTTGGGTCGATTCAAGATATTTCTTACATAAAAGAAATAGAAATAGAGAAAGAAGCATCTAATATTTTACTCAAAAAACTGACGAAACAACTTCCAGGAGTATTGTATCAATTCGAGGTAAATCGTAATGGAGGTTCATCTATCATCTATCACTCAAATGATTTCTTTGAAATAGAAGGTTTCAATAAAATGTCTTCTGCTGAAAAAGCCAATGCTTTTTGGAAAATTATTCATCCAGAAGATTTTCAAGAAATTACAGGGTTAATCATGCAAGCGGTTAAAAGTTTTTCAAAATTTGAACATGAGTATAGAGTCTGTTTACCTGATGGAACGATAAAATGGGTGCATTCGATTGCAAAACCAGAAAGAGTTAAAAATGGAGTACTTTTTCATGGTTATTTATTTGATATTACACAACAAAAAGAAATAGAATTAGCATTTCAAAGAACAAGAAACTTATTAGAAGAATCAAGCCGAGTTGCTAAACTCGGAGGTTGGAGTTTTGATTTAAAAACCAAGGTTATTCATTGGTCAAATCTTATTAAAGAAATTTTAGGTACTCCAGCTGACTTCAATCCATCACTAGAATCTGGAATAGCATTTTATAAAGAAGGGCATTATCGAGATTCGATAAGAGTAGCTCTGAAAAACTGTTTAGAAGAAGGCATACCTTTTGATATAGAATCTAAAATTATTAATACAGCAGGGAAAGAAATTTGGATTAGAGTAGCTGGTAAAGCTGAAAAAACAAAAGGAGAAGTAAATCGTATATATGGTATTTTTCAGGATATTGAACATCTTAAAGTAGCCGAAGCACATAAAGAGAAACTTCAAAAATTAGAATTACTATTGGCGAAGGAAAAAGAGCTTAATGCTATCAAATCAAGGTATCTTACTTTAACTTCACATGAGTTCCGTACACCTTTGGCTGCTATTTTGGGAAGTACAGAATTAATAGAAATGACAAGCGATTTTATAGAAAATAAGTCTGTTTCCGAGAAAATATGTAAACATATTGAAATCATAAAACTGCAAATAGATAGATTATCATTTATGATTAAAGATGTTTTGTCTTTAGAAAATACACGTGCAGATACAACAAGGCTTACTACTCAGTCTTTTTCTATTAAAACATTTGTATCAGATTTACGACAGTCATTACCAAGTAACCAAACGCTTGAATTATTTTTACCTGATGATGATAAAGAGATAATATCTGATAAAACATTGTTGGATGTGATACTCAATAATTTACTTAACAATGCCTTTAAATATTCCCGTTTATCGAATCAAAACCCTGCACTCCAATTAACATATTTAGATAAATCAATTGAGATAGCCATAAAAGATTATGGAATTGGGATTCCAGCCAAGGAACAAGACCAAGTATTTGAAGCATTCTTCAGAGCGAGTAATTCTATCAGAACAGAGGGTACTGGTTTTGGACTGAGTGTTGCCAAAGAATTGACGGAAAGATTAGGAGGAAATATTACTTTTCATAGCGTAGAAGGAGAGGGGAGTACCTTTTTACTGAATATTCCTTATTTTATATAATTTTTTGGTTCGTAATTTTAGTAGTACTTGCCTTAAAACAAAAAAACAATCGGAATATTTTCCGACTGTTTCTGTATTTCACCAATATGAAATTCATTTTGCTCCCGAGTACCACTTTTTCTTGAACCAGAAGGCTACTCTAACCAGTAAAATTAATGCAGGAACTTCTACCAAAGGACCGATTACTCCTGCAAAAGCTTGCCCACTGTTTATTCCGAAAATTCCGATAGCAACTGCGATAGCCAATTCAAAATTATTTCCTGTTGCTGTGAATGAAATGGCAGTATTTTTAGCATAATCAGCACCCATTTTTTTGCCCATAACAAAGCTCACTAAAAACATAATAATAAAATAAAGTACTAAAGGAACTGCAATTGCCAGTACATCAAATGGGATTTGTACAATCAGTTTTCCCTTTAAACTGAACATTAATACAATGGTGAAAAGCAAAGCAACCAAAGTAATAGGAGAAATAAATGGAATATATTTATGATTGAACCACTCAATCCCTTTCCACTTTATCAATACATATCGACTGATAATTCCTGCAAAAAAAGGAATGCCTAAATAAATCAAAACACTTTCTGCAATTTGTTCAATAGTGATATTTACTTCCATACTTTTCACCCCAAAATATGGTGGTAAAACAGTAATAAAAAGATACGCATAGATACTGTAAAATAGAATTTGAAAAACGCTATTTAAAGCTACCAATCCAGCAGCATACTCTCGATTTCCTTCTGCTAATTCATTCCAAACGATGACCATTGCAATACATCTTGCAATACCGATTAAAATTAAACCAACCATGTATTCAGGTTGATTATGAAAGAAAATGATTGCCAATACAAACATCAAGATTGGTCCAATTATCCAATTTAATAAAAGCGAAACACTTAGTATTTTGGTGTTTTTGAACACTTCACCGATATTCTCAAAACGTACTTTTGCCAAAGGCGGATACATCATTAATATTAAACCAATAGCCAAAGGAATATTGGTTGTTCCACTAGAAAATGAATTAATAAATTGGGATGAATCAGGAATAAAATAGCCAATCCCTACGCCCAAAAACATGGCTAGAAAAATCCATAAAGTTAGGTATTGGTCTAAAAAACTTAGCTTTTTCCGTTGTGTTGGATTGCAATTAATAGCACTCATAAACTCTGATTTGTTTATATTATACAGTTGGGCTTAGCGTCAGCCATGTATTATTTTGAGAGTAATGATTTAAATCTCATTGTGAACATTCCCACAAATTCATTTAAAAGCAGATAACTTCAATGTTTTTGAAGTAAATTATTATGTAATATTGCAATATTACGATAAACATCTAAAATAAAAAAGAGAATGGTTACTGTTTTCTTTTTGTGATTTGTTTATTTAACATAACTATAATTATAATTCAAACCATATGCTACTGATTTAACTTGACACTTAAACGTTAAGTTCATGAATATCAATGAGTTGAAAAGGAATAAAAAAAATCGTAACTTGATACTTTATCTCCTAAAAGTAGTCGAAAGTTACCGTGCTGGATTCGTTTGCTAATAGAGATTTTTTCAACTAATTTATTAGCAGTCAATAGTCATTTCGTCTGTAATTGGGTCAAAATTGTAGTTAATCTGAGGAAAGTCGTTTTGTATAGTTCATTGAGAACTCTCAATAATTTTCATCCAAATTCAAGCAATAAAGTACATTGGAAATTTTGTTTCTCCTATTTTAAAAGCCGCTCTAACTGTACCTTAAATAGTTTCCCAATAGGCACTGTGTAGTTATCAAGAAATATCTGATTTCCCTCTATGCGTTTGATGTGCTTCTGTGCTACCATAAACGACCGATGTACCTGAACAAAACTGTCAATAGGCATGAGTTCCATCATAGAAGCTAATTTTCCACGAGTAGTAATGATTTCTTCTTTTAGTACAATTTTAATATAGTTGCCCGATGACTCAATAAACAAAATATCATCTATTACAATTTGAATGTATTTATTATCTGAACGTAGGAAAAGCCTTCCTTGCTTTTCATCGCTCACTGTACTTTGCGTGTTAGATGGTACTTTGGGAGTATCTGTACGTACCTTATTGACCGCTTTCAAAAAACGTTCGAATGAAAAAGGTTTAAGTAAATAATCAACAATGTTTAATTCGTAACCTTCTAAGGCATGTTCTTTATAAGCAGTAGTAACAATTACTTTTGGTGAATGAGACAGTGTTTTTAGAAATTCGAAGCCCTTCAGTTTAGGCATATTCAAGTCCAGAAAAATCAAATCTACCTCGTTATGACTGAGGTATTCAATGGCTTCAATGGCATCGTAGCAGTGCTGCATCAATTGCATATTGGGCAATAGCGAGCAATACTTTTTGATGATGTCGTGTGCCACGGATTCGTCATCCACTATAATATATTTAGTACTCATAAAGTAAGTCTTAATCTAATTGTATAAATATCTGCACGCTTAGAAGTTATTTCTAATTCATGTTTCTTCAAATAAACCAATTCTAGTCGCTTTTTCAAATTATTCAGACCAATGCCTTGAGTCCCAACTTGTTCCTCAATGTCAAAATTGTTTTCAATTTCAAAATCAATATTTTGCGATGTAGCCTTTAAGCGAATGTAAACAAATGCATCTTTTCTTAGTTTTTCTACACCATGCTTGAAAGCATTTTCAACCATAATAATCAAGAGTAATGGCATAATTTTAACACGCCTATCTTCTACATCTACATCAAAGCGAACGGTAATTTCTTTGTGGTATCGCATTTTATGCAAATCCATGTAGTTTTCAAGATAAGTAATTTCATCCGCTAAGGTAACCCAATCATTTTGTCCTTCATAAATACTATACCGCATCATGTCGGATAATTTGAGAATTAACTGCTGTGCTTTAGCGGTGTCTTTTTCTACTAATCCATACAAATTATTCAAGGTATTGAAAAAAAAGTGCGGATTAACCTGACTCTTCAAGTGCATTAACTCAGCTTGTGTTTTATCTTTTTTGAGTCGAAGTATGACTTTAATCTGAATGATTAGCCAGCGTATCATCCAAACCATCATCGAAATGAAAAATAGTAAAATGAAAATGTGATAGTCTTCTTCTTTTCCAAAAAAATCGTTAAAAATCACCAGTAACATGGTGGTCACGATGAAAAAGTAAGGCACTAGCCTTTTAAGAAATTGCTTATCGAATAGTTTTTGCCCTAAAGTCATTCCACAAAACTACACAAAAATTCAAGCCATGTCGATTGGTTGTTACAGATTTATCACTTAGCGTGATGAACGTACTGTTTACTGTTATCAAGTGCTTTTGCCACGCAGCACCAGCAATTCATACCTATCTGAAGTACACCTATCCCAGTTCTTTTTATAGCCATTTCATTCATTTTAATATTGGGTCAAAATTAAATTAATCATGGATAATCTAATAATTACTGACCTTTCTAAAACATACAACAATGGAGTTAAAGCACTCCAAAACGTATCATTACAAATACCCGTGGGGATGTTTGGACTGCTGGGACCAAATGGAGCTGGTAAATCAACCCTCATGCGTACAATAGCGACCTTACAGGAAGCCGATTCTGGAAGTATTCAATTGGGAAATCTCAATATTTTAGAAAACAAGAATGAATTGAAAAAAGTACTGGGTTACCTACCTCAACAATTTGGTGTATATCCAGCACTATCTGCTGAAATGTTATTGAATCATCTAGCGGTGCTAAAAGGGATTATAAACCGAAAAGAGCGTAAAGAAATGATACACGCCCTTCTCTACAAAGTAAACCTGTATGAGGTTCGGAAGCAAAAATTGGGGGAGTTTTCTGGAGGAATGAAGCAACGCTTTGGCATTGCTCAAGCATTGTTGAACAACCCTAAGTTGCTGATAGTTGATGAGCCAACGGCAGGTTTAGACCCTGTGGAACGCAACCGATTCTATAATTTATTAAGTGAAGTGGGTGAGCATACAATCGTAATTCTCTCAACGCATATAGTCGATGATGTGAAAGAATTATGTCCAAGGATGGCCATCATCAACAAAGGGAAGGTGATTATTCAGGGAAATCCCTCCCAAATCATCGAAAGCCTTCAAGGGAGAGTGTATGAAAAGACGATACTCAAAAACGAATTGGAACAATACAAAAAGGAATATCAGGTCATCAGTGAGCGCCTGTATTTAGGAAACCAAATTGTTCATGTAATCAGTGACACACACCCTGGCGCATCATTCAAACTTATTGAAGCCAACCTTGAGAATGTTTATATGTCTCAAATTTTCAACAGCTAATATTAACGCATCATGCTATACGAATTTTTTATATTTGAAATAAAATACCGATTAAAGCGACCTGAAACCTATTTCTTTTTTCTGCTGCTATTTTTATTCTCCGCAGTGGGCGTGGAGTTTGTTTTTCAGGGCATAGATTTAGGATTAGTGAAAAAGAATTCTCCACTGGTGATTGCTAAAACCATGGGAGCGATAACTGGATTGTCGATGATTATTGCGTCCATGATTATGGGCGTTCCTGTACTTCGTGATTTTCAGTACGACGTTACTTCACTTATTTATGTTAATCCTATTTCCAAAAGGAAATACCTCTTGGGCCGTTTTTTAGGCTCTTTGGTGGTGTTACTCTTTATTTTCAGTGCTGTATTTTGGGGAATGATAGTAGGACAATTTTTGCCATGGAATAATCCAAACGATTTTTTGTCTTTTCAATTGATCAATTATCTACAGCCCTTTCTTTGGGTGGTTTTACCTACTTTGTTTTTTGGTGCTGCTGTATTTTTTACCACTGGGGCGCTCAGCAAAAATTTAATAGTCGTATATACTCAAGGGGTAGTCATTTTTGTATTGTTTATGATTACTAAAGGCATTACAAATGAAACGTTTCAAGCCTTATTGGATCCCTTTTCGCTTACCACATTAACAAAGGCTACCAAAGGCTGGACGGTAATGGATAGAAATTCTCTGCTGATTCCTATGTCGGGGATTATGCTATTTAACAAACTTTTCTGGGTAGGCTTGGGTATTATGGCATTAGCGATTGGCTATATCAAGTTTCAATTGATGCTCATCAATGAAAAGACTTTCAATAAAAAGCAAAAACAAAAAGTAAAAACTTTACCAGTTACTTTCATTAAGAGCCTACCCACGGTTACACCTGTCTTTCATATCAAGGCGCAATTCATTCAGCTGTTGCTCAATGCTTGGTTTCATAGTTTGTCTATTCTCAAACTCATTTCCTTTTGGGCGATTATTCTGTGTTGCTTCATTATTATTCTTATCAATTCGGTGAGTTTAGGCACATCGTATGGAGTAGATAGTTATCCAACTACCTATTTCATTATTGAAGAATTGCGAGAAATGTCCATTTACTTTTTCATGATTATTTTAGTCTTTTATGCTGGTGAAATTATGTGGAAGGAAAGGGA
The DNA here is from genome assembly GCF_034930985.1 of Arcicella lustrica. Lineage (NCBI taxonomy): Bacteria > Pseudomonadati > Bacteroidota > Cytophagia > Cytophagales > Flectobacillaceae > Arcicella > Arcicella lustrica. The sequence goes on along the minus strand of NZ_JAYGIM010000011.1, from coordinate 97,238 downwards.
TGTAAAGCTTAACCTCATTCATGATGCTGCGCCGATTTCAAGTTTTGTCAATATGAGTAGCAGATTTTTAGGATTACTGTTCATTTATGCTATTGTCATGCTTTCGCTCATTGTTGCTGGCATTCTCTTTCAAACATTGAACGGCTACTATCGATACGAGATGGATGTCTATTTCTTTGGTTTTTTTGTAGAACTATTTCCATTTCTGGCTCTTTATACCTTTGCAGCCATGTTTTTTCAGGCACTTACTGGTAACAAGTTTATGGGAATGCTCGCAACCATCGCATTTGCTATTATCAACGTAGCAATTGGCGTATTTGGTTTAGAACATGCCTTACTTAACTTTGGCGGACAGGCACTTGCCGTATACTCGGATATGAATGGTTATGGACACTTTCTGAGTTCATATCTGTGGGTAAAAATCTATTGGGTATTGTTTGGTTTACTACTCTTGATTTTCGCCAGTGTTTTGATGGTAAAGGGAGCCGAAACGGGCTTGAACAAAAGATGGACGAGCGGACTAAAGCAAATAGGAAAACCGTTGAGGATTTTCAGTTTAGTTTGTCTGACGCTCTTCATCAGTATAGGAGCTTATATCTTTTACAATACCAATGTGTTAAATGAATTTTGGACTAAGGGTGAGCAAAATAATTTTAGAGTTGGTTATGAAAAGACGTTGAAACATTTTGAATATATTTCACAGCCCAAAATTACAGATGTTAATCTAAAAGTTGAGCTGTACCCATCACAAAGAGCATATAAAATTGCAGGTTCTTATGTGCTTATCAATACTTCACCATTACCCATTCGGGAAATTCACGTCCAAAAACTAATGGCGTCAAATGTAGCATTAACGGATGTAACCTTTGACCGTCCTGTAACAACAAACAGCAAGTACAAAAAATATCATTATATCATTTACCAATTGAGTCAAGCATTAGCACCAGGTGATACAATGAAAATGAATTTTAAACAGACTTTACAGCCAAAGGGTTTTGAAACTGACAATACTGATATAGATGTAGTGTATAACGGTACTTTTTTTGACAATGCCGTATTACCAAGTTTTGGTTATCAGAAAAAATATGAAATGCAGGATGTGGACAATCGAAAAGATTTTGAGCTGGCTCCAAGACTGCAAAAAGCCAAACGAGATGATGTAAGGGAACTGGTGAATGCACGCAATGGGAGTGATTCGGATGGAATTAACTTAGATATTCTAATCAGTACAGAAGCACCACAAACAGCACTAACTTCTGGCGATTTACTAGCGACCTGGAAAACAGGCGACCGCAATTATTTTCATTACAAAACCAATCAACGGATTATCCATTTTTATCCCATTGTATCAGGACAGTATGAAGTAATGAGAGACACCTGCATTCCGTCAGGTAATATTTCAAAGGAGCGGGTTAATTTAGAGATTTATTACCAAAAAGGACATGAGTACAACCTGAAGCGTATGATGGAATCTATGAAAATGTCCTTGGATTATTACAGTAAACATTTCAGTCCTTATCAATACAAGCAACTCCGTATTGTGGAGTTTCCAAGGTATCGAACATTTGCCCAATCGCTGCCAGGCATTATTCCATTTTCGGAAGCTATCGGCTTTGTGATGAACATTGATGATGAAAAAGATGTTGACATGGCATTTTATATTACTGCCCATGAAGTGGCTCACCAGTGGTGGGGTTTACAACTGGAAGCTGCAAACGTACAGGGACAAAATATGATTTTGGAAACACTGGCGCAGTATTCAGCCATCATGGTGCTTAAAGAAAAATACCCAGATAAAAAAGTTCAGCAATTTTTGAAGTTCCAATTGGATGAATACACAGAAGCTAACTTAAAGTCTAGCAAGAAAGAAAGTCCACTGACGTTGGTTGAAAATGAAGAACACATTTACTACAACAAAGGAGCAATCGCTATGTATGAATTACAGAAAAAAATTGGAGAAAAAAATGTAAACATAGCTTTACAGCATTTTCTGAAGGATTGGCATTCTTTTAATAATCCTAAAAAGCCAAATCGTTATTCGACCACCCTAGATTTGATTCAGTATTTTCGTGAAGTAACTCCAAATGCTAAACAACATATTATAACAGAATTGTTTGAACAGGTGAATAGTATTAAGTAAAGCAATATCGGTCTCCTATTGCCCACATAAAGACAAACAAAGCTACTTCAAAAAAAGTGGCTTTGTTCTTTTATTTAAGTCTCATTTGAATATTTAAATTTAGCTTTTCATTAAATTCTTGATTGTACAGCGGTACAACAATTAGTTACAAATTTTGTAGTTATTCTAGTCTTAGCTGTTCAATGATTTTAGAATCAACCCAATATTTTTTTGACTCCCAATATGTGCTTCCACCCTCCCTTATTTTTTCTTCTGACCTTTCAAAAAGCAAATATTTTCCATCAGGGGTTAATCTTGCACCACTTTCTACTAGTTTTGAATTTATCTTATCTCCCATATTGATAGTTGAACCCCATGAGCCATCTTGCTGTCGAAAACTGATATAAATGTCAGACTTGCCATATCCATCTTCTCTCTCACTATCCCATATTAAGTAGGATTCATCAGGTGCTATAAAGGGGTGGGCTGTCAATGCCCCTGAGTTAATCTCCTTACCGAGTAGTTTTGGTTCTTCACGCTTTCCGTCTAGAATCCTTGATATGCGAATTCCTTTATTGCTTTTATAGTCGTCAAAAACAAGAGTACCCTTAGAAGATACTGACATCACCATAATACCCAAATCTTCCCTATCAAACATAGAGCCTAGACTTTTAATTTTGGACCAGCCAGAATCTGTACGCTCTATGTAGGTCCATCTAGAGTATAAGATGTTATTATCGCTAGGATTATGTTTAAAGCTATACTTATTAACCCTGTAATAACTACCTTCATTACGATACACAACAACGAGAGGCTCAAACGGGTCGTTACCTTGATATGTAAAATAAAACTCATCCATATTCAAAGAGTCAGTATCCCATAATTCCCAATCTTGAGAGGTGCTCTTTTTAGGAATAAAAATTTCGGGGTTTAATCCTGGAGTTTTATGTCCAAAGTAAAGGTTCTCTTTCGTTAAAGGATTATTCTTCTTTGTTTCAAACTTCTCTGTTTTGCAAGCACTTAAAAATAATACAAATACCAGTACTGTAATTTTAATCATGTGATTTCTCATTGCTTAATATGTTTTAATTACCGCCAACGTCAGTCTGTGAAAAAAAACTCAGTTGTATTATCTCCCTATATCATAATTATCCAATGAATTGTTGAATTATATGTTTCTTCTAGTTTTGTTTTTTCTATTCTTTTCGAAATACATTTTGATAAAATTCTTTCCATATATAATTTGCATGCCCTTTTTCAAAACTCTTTTCCTATTTATTTGATAGTCTTTTCCAATTTTGCAAAAAGCATGGACTTTTCTGTATCACTTGCAAAATAACATCATAAAAGAATCATGATATTCTCTTTATAGGTTTGTCCAATTGGCACTTCATAATCATTTATTAATATCCTGTTGCCTTCAATCTGTTTGATTTTATTTTTAGCAACAATAAAAGATTTATGAGTCCTTATGAAATCACGTTTTGGAAGCAACTGTTCAAAAACTGAAATTTTTTGATGGCTTACAATCATCTCATTCTTTAAATACACTTTGGTATAATGCCCATAAGCTTCTATGAATAATAAATCTTCAAAATGAATTTGATGGTACTTTTTATCCCCACGCAAGAAAAAGCTATTACTATTTGACGTTGTTTCACTTATTGGCAATGCAGTTATGCTATTCTTATTCCTATTTTGACTACTATCAATTGTTTTGTTAATCGCTTTTATGAAACGGTCAAAGCTAAACGGTTTTAATAAATAATCAGAAATATTAAGTTCATAGCCTTCTAATGCAAATTCTCTGTAAGCTGTGGTCACTATTATTTTGGGTGGATTGGGTAGTGTTTTTAAAAAATCGAAACCAGATAGTTTGGGCATTTTTATATCCAAAAACAACAAGTCAACAGTATTTTCATTTAAAAATTGTAAGGCTTCAAAGGCGTTATAACAACTTCCTTTCTTTTCCAAATGTTGCAAATGCTCGCAATAGTTTTCAATAATGCGATGTGCAATAGGTTCATCATCAATAATTAAATAGTGAATCATGTCATTTCTATTTTAAGGGCTAATTTGTAAATAGAATCATTAACTTCTATTTGTATTTTGTGTTTGTTAGGATATAATAATTTCAAACGCTGTTTTAGGTTCTGTATTCCAATACCAGCAGTTGGGGAAGATTCTTGTACTTCAAAGTTATTTTCAATGTCAAAATAAACTATGTGAGCATCAATTTTTATATTAATATGGATGTAAGCATCTTCTGTTAAGCTTTCTACTCCGTGTTTAAATGCGTTTTCCAAAGGAATAATAAACAGTAAAGGCACAATTTGATAGTCTATTTCGTAATCATGATTAAAAACAATATCGACTCTTTTCTGGTACCTAATTTTATGCAATTCAATGTAGTTCCTTAGATATTCTATTTCATCCTTCAACAGTACAACATCTTCTTTCCCCATATAAATAGTATAGCGCATTATATCTGATAATTTTAAAACAACACTTGGTGCATCATCAGATTTTTCTATTATCAAACCATATAAATTATTTAAAGTATTGAAAAAAAAGTGCGGATTAATCTGGCTTTTCAATAACGATAATTCTGCTTTAGTTTTTTTTGATTCTATTGTTTTCATCCATTTCCACTGCTGATAAAACCAGGTTAAAAGCAACACAAAAAAAGGAACTGTCAAGATGATTTTGATTTCTTTTTCCTGCTGGAAGTAACTGTTTAAATCATCAATATAAATTCTTATATAGTAGAAATAGCCTAAAGCCAAGACATAGAAACCAATTATCATCAATGCGTTTTTCTTAAAATAGGAAGGTGCTAAAATGGCAAAAAAGGATAATCCAACACCAACTAATCCGACAAAGGTTATTGGATTGTCAATTATTTTGGAATTAACATCATTTATTATGATCACAAAAAATACAAAAATCAGGATAAGCAACTTGAGACTAGTGGCTTTATGCTTTTTTAAAAACAAAAAATAATGAATAGGCAAAGAGATTAGTAACCAGCTAAAAATAAAACTCAGCATATTCGCTAATACTCCCGAATCATCAATATAAATGAAATTAAAATACAGTAAAACAACCACTGCTATCCTTTGGATTAGCAATCCATATAAAAAGGCTTTGTACTTTTTAAGAAATTCAATCATGAAGTCAAAATTAATAGAAATTGACTTTGTACCAGTACAACGTGCACCAATTCCCTTAAAAGAAGCATAAACGCTACTTTTTTCGACTTAAAATAGATTTGAACACAAAAATCAATTGTATGTGATTAATATTAACTGGTTGATGATAAAAATTTTAGACCGTTTTAGTTTACTGATATGTTTGTTGAAAATTATAAATATTAAAACTAAAATATTATGAAAGTCTATCTCAAAACAATGCTATTGATGTTATTTGTAATCGTACAAGATACAGTAGCACAAGACACTAAACATTTACTAAATACAAAAGAGAAAAATGCCGTTGTATCAGCAATAAAAACTCATATTGAAGAATCTTATATTGATTTAGATTTATCAAAAAAAATGATAATTGAATTAGACAAAAATTTAAAATCTAATAAGTATGAGAAAATTACAAGTCCTGTTGAATTCTCTAAAACAGTAACTGAAGATTTGCAAAGTATTAGTAAAGATTTGCACCTAAAAGTTCGATTTGAACCAGAGCGTATCGCCCAGGAAAAGCTTATTGTTTCTGAAGAGAAGCAATTAGAAATGGAGAAAAGAACAGCTATGCAAATAGCCGAAATAAATTACGGATTTACAGAGGTAAAAATACTGGATGGAAACATTGGTTATTTAAATTTAAGTCAGTTTGCAGATATAAAATATGCTGAAGAAACTGCTACAGCAACGATGAATTTTTTAAGCAATGCCAATGCAATCATTATCGATTTACGTTCAAATGGAGGTGGTGTTCCAAGTATGATGCAGTTATTATCGAGTTACTTCTTAGCTGAAAAACCTGTTTTATTAAGTGACTTTTATGAACGAAAAACAAACACAAAAACACAACTGTACTCATTTGAAAATGTAAATGGGAAACGAAGTGCAAACAAGCCACTTTATATCCTAACCAGTAAGCATACGTTTTCGGCGGCAGAGGCATTTACTTATACTTTAAAACATTTAGACAAAGCCATTGTTATTGGAGAAATTACTAAAGGTGGTGCTAATAGAACAAAACGAATTAATTTAAATGACGAGTTTACAATATCGTTATCTTATATACAATCTATTCACCCTGTTACAAAAACTAACTGGGAAGGAAAAGGTGTTGAGCCTAACATAAAAACAAATGAAAAAGACGCTTTTATTTATGCGTACATAGATGCTATTAAAAAGACATTTAAAAGAAATAAGAATACTATTTTAAACAAAATTGGCTACGGTTTTTTGAAAGATAAATTGATTGATAATGCTATTGCCGTATTTCAGGAGAATGCAAAATTATTTCCAAATGATTCAAATTCATGGGATAGTTTAGGTGAAGCGTATTTTGCAAATCAGGATAAAGAGAACGCATTAAAATCATACAAAAAAGCTTTAGAATTAGACTCTAGTTCAGAATCTGCAAAAGCAATGATTCAGAAATTAGAAGTCATGAAATGAGAAAAAAACTTACAGCAACTGCTTGGCGTTATAGTTAATATATTTATCAGCTAAAAGTTATTGACATAGAGCGAAATTGAAATAACAAAAAAAGCCTTTAAAATAAATCATTTTGAAGGCTTTTAATGCAAAGTAACCAATGGATTCAACGCAAAAAATCTTACTTTAGCTATCAAGAAACGTCAAAATAGGTATTTGGGTGTGCTTATCTATATCCGAAACCTTTTATTCTTAAGCCTATTCAACTTTTGTTTAAGGTAACTTTTTAAAATCCCAATCATTTGTCTTCATTGTCCACTCAAACGTCAGTTCAAACTATCAGAGTGACTCGTTCATCCAGTTAGATTTTTGTATTAAAGTCACAACTCCTATGTTGTATGCGTAAATGGCCGCAGGGACAAAAGTAATGTTCAGATTATCTAATGTCCTATTACCTGTTTGATCCATGGTAGTTACCAAAGTAGCCTTAAAACTATTTTGATTGCAAAAATGTAATAGACTGTTTAACTCCTGTGGTTTGTCAAAATAGCGATTACTCCATTTAACTTCTACACACCATTGTGGCCTAAATAATTTATTATCGATGAGAACTATATCTACTTCGCCTTCAGAGCGTCCCATTTTCCAACGAGCATATTTTAAGTCAAGATTTTCCCTGTGCATCCATTGAGAAAAAATAGCAGTCTCTACCATATTTCCTGACTCATTATCGGTTTCTTGTATTGGTGAAAACAAAGCAGTACGTAATGATGGATTGGTTAAATACACTTTGAAATTAGTAATCCGTTTGAATTTCTTGGCATTATCATCAATTTTGTGAATGACCTTAATTAAAAAGGCTGCTTCTAAGTATTCTAAGTACTTCTTAATAATTTCTTTCTGAATACCGCTGTCTCTCCCTAATTTTTCATAAGAAAATTCATTGCCTGTATTATAAGCTAAATAACTGAAAAAACTATTGAGTTCCTGAACATCTTTGATACCGTATAAACTAGGTAAGTCTCGCAACAGAACTTTATCAACAATATCGCTTTTTACGTAGCGTCCCATATCACGCTGAATTTTTTCAGATAAAACTACTTCTGGATACCCACCATAATTAAGATAATGGAAAAACTCTTTGTTCAAAGCCTTATTATCGTGAGTAGTAAAAAATGGTACTTCTTTTTCATTATAAATAATGGATTTAGATTGTACTAAATGATTCAATCCTTTAAGATGTATGTACTCATGGAAAGTTAATGGTGGTAACATAAAATCTGTAAATCTACCAGCACCGCTTTCTGAGCTTTGTAATCGTAACGCTGCCGCAGCCGAACCAGAAACGATGAACTTCGTTTTTGGGTAAAAATCGACCAATACTTTGAGATGACGTTCCCAATCTTTTAAGTATTGAATTTCGTCAAAAAACACAAAACATCCTTCCAGACTTTCTAAATGAACGGCCTCTTTTGCCAACAATAATATATCCTCTAAACCCAGTTGCATATAAATAGGATTGTCGATGCCGATGAAAAAGATTTTTTGAGGAGAAACCTTTTCTTTAATTAATTCTTGTATAGCATGAAACATCATAACCGTTTTGCCTACACGACGTGGCCCCATTAAAACCACAGCTCTTTTTATTTCAGTTTCTTTTACAAAAGGATAGAACAAATCAAAATATAGTCTTTTGGACATATCCATGTACGTTTGTTGTACTTGACCTGAGAGCCACCAAGGATTTTCATACTGTAAACGTTCTATCCTTTTAGAAGTTGGAATAACATTATTAAAGTTCATAATTTTATTTATTTTCACGTAAATGTAAAAATAAATAAAACAAAAATGTTTTATTTATACAAATAAAACATTTTAAGCTAGTTAACTTATTATTAATGGTTTATTTCCACCACTCCATCACCACTTAATATTAGCAATCTATACATTCGGATAAGCTCTATAAGTAAAGCTTATTCTAAAACAATATTACACTAACTCATGTTTTGGTATTTACAGTAACATTTTATGAATAATCTCAAAGTGTTTTTAGTAGCGGATTTTAGAATCATTGCAGTTTCCCAATACAAATATTTTAATTCTTAAGCCTATTTAACTATTGTTTGGCATAACGTTTACAAGTACAAATCATTGACATTCTACACTAAAGCAATATTCCCTAACATTTCCTAAATGCTTTTTCCATTGGCTTCCGCATAGACTTTATTCAAGAGCCAGATGCTGCTTTGTCCCATTTCAAGAGCAAAGGTATGAACGTGTTCTTAACCCAGGAACAAGGTCAAGCCTTGGGTTTGCCAAAAAATCTCCACCCATGCGGGTCGTATTTATTTGGTAAAACCTTGTTCCTGCTAAACACTAACCTTTTATGCTCCTGAAACGAAACAAAGCATACTCCGACTCTTTACACGAATAAAAAAAATGTCAGACATGAAAAAATACAGCATTGAAAATGGCAATAAAGTGAAACGAAACAGCACCACCTCTCATTGCCGAATAAATCTAAATAAATCAAATCAAATCACATCAAAGTAAACAACATAAAATATGGCAAACTGGTGCAGTAATATGGTTACTTTCGAGGGAAGTATCGAAGCAATCAAACAGATACAACAGCTTTTCGAAGCAATGAAAGCAAACGAAGAGAAAACAAGACAAGGGCAACTGCCCGACTTTACAGACAATACTAACGGAGGTTATTTTTTCAATATCTATTGGAACGAGGGAGACGAAGGCATATTTCAGTATGAGACAAAATGGGCACCCAATTCCGAAATATTAAGAACGATAGCAGAAAGGTATCTATTGAACTTCATTCATGACTATGAGGAAATGGGCAACGGTATATACGGTAAAGCAAGTTATCAAAATGCAATACTAGACGATGTGTGTTTAAGCGACGAAGAATTGGATTTGTATTCTTTTGACGAAGAAACTGATACTTATCATTTTGAAGGAGAAGTCTATGAAATAGAATACGAGATATTGGAAATACTTCTCGAACGAAAACTATCTTTCTGACAGTAATGGCTTTAAAGGTTTGTTGCCTTAATGGAACAAACCTTTAAGTTATTATGAGGTGGAGCCTGAAACAACAGTTTTTGACACATTACAACCGGAACAGCAACAAGAAGCAAACTAATCCCCTCAATTACATATCTTTCAAAGTTTTTTTCATCATTTTTCCTATGAAATTGGTCGCTAACTTTGGATTTAGGCGATAAAGTAAATCCAAAATCATGGCATCTTTTCCAACGGTTACTCTGTATTTGTCGCATTCTATTGCTCGAATAATTATTTCAGCAGCTTTTGAAGCTGGTAAAGCTAATTTTGTTTGTTGCGAATTAGCTTCAATTTTGGGTTTTCCAAGTCCAGAATTCTCTGTAATGTTTGTTGCGATTGCCCCTGGATGTACAACTGTAACCTTTACGTTGGTATCTTTCAGTTCTGCATACAGTCCTTCTGTAAATATTTTCACCGCAGCTTTAGCAGCTCCATAAATAGTTTGTCGTGGAAAAGGAATAAAACCTCCCATACTCGAAATATTAACAATGTGTGCTTCTGGACGCTCTAAGAAATGAGGTAAAAAGGCTTTGGTTAAATAAACCGTTCCATAAAAATTGACGTTGATAACTCGGTTAATCTCTTCAATGTTCAAATCGTTTACTGGAATAAATTTTTGAATAATTCCTGCATTATTAATAATTCCATCTACTGAACCAAAGTGCTTGATAACCTCATTTGGCAAGGCATCAACTTTTTCTTTATTAGTAATATCAAGGGTAAAAACCTTAAATCTATCATCGCCAACACCTGCTATTTTCTGGGTTTCTAAAAGTGAATTTAAGTTTATATCAACACCTACCACATTAGCTTGTTTTTTGATTAATTGTAGGGCTAATTCTCTTCCTATTCCACTACCAGCACCTGTTAGTACAATGGTTTTATTTGCTATTTGCATTTTTTTATTTGTTAAAATAGATTTTAATTGGAGCTAATAAACCTGAAGGTAACAATTGAGCGTCCTTTCTGTAAAATGGGATTGTAGTAAAAGTAGTTTTCTTGGCATTGGGTTGGGCATCGCCAATCAAACGATTTACCCAAAGATTTGAAACCTTGATTTGGATGGTATTTTTGCCAGTCTTTACAGCTTCTGAAATATCCAGTTTAAAAGGCTTCTTCCATGCTGTACCCACATTTTTACCATTAATAATTACTTCAGCGATATGCTTTACATCACCCAAATCAATGATATAATTTCCTGATTTATCAGGGTTGCTGAGCGTAAAAGTGTTTTCATAAGTAGCAGTTCCCGAGAAATACTTAACATCTGCATCTGGATTTTCAGACCAAGAGGTAAGTTCTTCAAAATCAATAATTTTGTTATTGAAATTTGCCTTCCAAGTACCTGTTAAGGGTGTAACCAAACTTTCTTTACTTGCTGTTTTCGTGTAACTCTTTGCTGCTGTTTTACCTTTGAAAATTATAAAATATGCGTCCCAAGATTCAAATTTCAATGGTATAATAGTTCGCCCATCTACTATTTTATAAGAAATTTTTTCTGTTTTTCCCGTTTGAGGATTCCACAATGCTGGTATTTTTCCACTTACCTTAAAACTTACTTCTGTATTAGTTGACTCTTCTCCACGATTATTTAACCAATAAATATCTTGGTCGGAACTCTGACGATGACGGTAAAGTATTTTATTTTTTGTACTGCTAATTATTACATCAGGTTTTAAATTGATTTTATCAAACGCTGTAACATTTGTTTTCGACCAAATTTCATCAGCCAATTTCTTGAAATCTGATTCGTTATCCGTTAAACTTGGTGATTTTTCGGGTTTTGTTCCTATTATCTTTACTCCATTATCTACCAACGATTTGATTTTTTTCAGCACTGGTAGTGTCATGTACTTTGCTGATTCATCTAATATCAACACCTTGTACGTATTTCCGCTTTTAGCGATTAACTCGCCGTTTTTTGCTTGTATGGCGTTGAGTAAAGCAGATGTATTCACAAAATCAAATTCAAATCCAGTAGGAATATTGGGTAGTTTCTCTCTACAAATCCACGTGATATTGGTGTTTTCTCCATAATAATAAAGGATATCGGCAACGTTTTTACCTTGTTGAAGCATATATGAGCTTCGACCCAAATAATCCATCCAAGCTTTTGCTCCTGCTCCTGCCCATGTTTCTTGACGAGTAAAATACTGTCCGAATGGCCCAAGTGAAAAACCTGGTTTCCTATCGTCAAGTGGTTGATGAACAGAAGTATGAATTACAAAACGGTTCAATCCAGAAGCCATCTCAAGATCTGCGGTGCGCTTTAATTTTTCTGGATGCCATGAAAAAGCATTTTGAATTGCCGTCATTGATTCTGCTGCAACTATAGATTTTCCATAAATATTGGCTACTGAGGCTGATTCACGAATATCGGCTTCGCTTCGTACTTCTTCATTTCCACCTGATTGTAAACTACCAGGAGTCCACATCGCAGACATCGGAATCTCAGCATTACGTTTTACATCCATTCCATCGGCCAAAAATATACGTCCATTTTCGTGCGATTCGGTATAACGCTTCATTCCTCTTTTAGACAATTCTTCGCCAATTACTTCATAATGATTTTCAACTATCATTTCACCAATCGTTTTACGAAAATCCCAAAGGAATTTTTCGCTTGCTTCGGTATTTTTCATAATACGACCAATCAAAACAGGCATCCAAGTTATCATATCATATCCACGGCGTTTTTTGAATTCTTCAGGAAATGCTTTTGTCCAGTTCATGTGACCAGCTTCGTAGCTATCCAAGACCATGTATTGCAAGCCTTTTTCACCCATCATTCCACCCGTTGCATCTTTGTACATATCTAAGTAGGTATTGATGTATTTTCTAACAGCGTCTCTGTCGAGTTTATCTACTTCTAAACCTGTTGCTTCTGGTGATGCTGGATGATTTTGACGACCCGTAAGAGAGTATCCAAAACGGATAATTCCCCAATTTCCTGCTGGAGCTTGCCAATTCAATGTTCCATCTGGTAGCATTTTATTAGTTAAATCTATCACATCTTCGGTCGAAATCACATCTTGCATTACTCCTTGCCCCCCTTTTATCATGTTATTTTCTTCTCTCCAAGGCGTAAAACCTGCCTTGTCTTCGGCTTGGTCGATTCTGTCAGTATTGTAAAGGATAAATTCTGAAACTTCAACTCCATCTGGTTTTTCTACCTTTGGATTTCCACCAGACATTGCAGCCATCACATTCATAGGTGGTGGTAATGTTTTATAGGCTATTCTCCAATATTTGGCTGTGGTTGCAGGAAAGCTTATCGTATTGAATGGGACAATACTGCTTGTAAAAGCCGCAATTTCTTTAAAATTAATACCATCGTCACTCACTTTTATCGAACGATTGAGGGCTACACCATTAAAATCTGACGAACCTCTTGTGATTGCTCCAGTAATAGAAGCCGCTTTGAATGTTTTGGGAGAATCAAATTCATATTGAACCCACATATCTTCGCCAACTGCCATTGGAGGGAGCATTGTTGGATTCCCCAAATCACCATCGGTAAGATTCTTGAAATTGAATGCTCCACCACTAGAACTTACTTTTGGTGTAAAATCAGTAAACGATTTATCATTTTGAGGTAAACGAAATGCAATGACCATCGCATCACGATAAAATATAGGTTTGTCGCCTACATATTTACTAAAAAATGATTCTGATTTGTATGGAGAAGATTGGAATTTACCTGCAATATCTGACGGTTTTGGTAAATTTAATGATATGTTTTTCCCCCCTTCAACTCTGGTTTCTGTCCATACATATTTTTTCATGGCATCTTCTGGTTTTACCCAAGGGCCTCCTGTTACACTCCAACCCGGTGAGCCTGCAATGGCCATTTCTAAGCCTTTTTGGTTAGCTAATTCAGTAGTGAATTTGAAGGCATCTTTCCATTCGGGAGTCATGAAAACCAATTTTTTGGGTACAATTACGGGAGTAAGTAAATTAGCATCAAAATTCTGAAAACCTCCAATTCCTGTTTTTTCAAACCATTCAAGGTCTTTTTTTATGCCCTCTTTGGTGATATTACCATTCATCCAATGCCACCAAACTCTTGGTTTGGCGGCATTGGGTGGTGTTTGGAAATCTTTCAATTGCGGGCTTTGGGCAAATGTAAGACTAGGAATTAGGAGAATTCCAAAGATAATTTTTTTCATGTTTTTCAATTTAAAATCATGGTTTTTTTGCACCAAAAAGACTGTCTTATTTACTAAAAGTCAGGAACATAATACTATAAGCAGGTAACTCAACGATTCCCTTTTTTACTGTTTTGCCTTCTATTTCAGGTAATTCATCATTTGCAGTCAACTTCAATACTTTCCCGTTTAGGCTAACTTTTTTAGTTACCAATTCATCGGCAGTAAGTAAATATTGTTTTGCATCAGCAGGAATACTTACAGAGGTTGCTGTTTTATTGGTATTCAGTATCATTACTGTTTTGCCTTTTGATTTATTTTTCAGATTATGAGCATAAGTATATACTCCTGTTTCTGAATTTCCTGCATCATACACTTGGTTTCCCATGAGTTTATTCCAAAGATGAGCTGCCCAATAATTTGGGCGAGGATTATGAGTATCATGGTCTAACAAACCATATTCACTTCTTGCAAGCGTATTGTGCATGACTACTTGAACGCCCTTTTTGGCTAGTCGCCCCATTTGGTCTAAATATCTGAAACTATCAATATAGGTAGCTGCCCAAGGATTACCACCACAAGCAGTCTCGGCAGTTTCAGTTAGCCAAATGGGCGTATTAGGCATATATTTATCTCTGGCATTTTGATAAAATTCCAGTCCCTTTTCAGTTCTTTTTAACCAATCTGGTGATAAGGCATTTTCTACTTTTTGCCCTCCTAAACAACGCTTTGAGATATTACCGTAATAGTGGTATGTAAATACTTCAAAACTTGGTTTTGGTGTATGTGATAATAATTCATCAATCGGAAAGTCTAATCCAGCAGGAATAATACCACCTTCGGTGCTTGACCCTGGACCAATAATTCTCATTTTAGGGGCATAAGTACTTGCAAAGTCCTTAAAAAGAGCGAATTCTTTGGCGAAAATCTCCCCGTTATATCCTTTAGGTGCATCGCCATGAATGGCGTGAGAAGGCTCATTGAAAAATTCGGCAGCGTGAATATCACCACCCACTGAATTGGTATAATCAATAATTGATTTTACTTGTGTTGGTTGCCACTTTCCAGACTCGTCTCGCATACCCTCACTGATAGGAAATGATGTCACGAGTTTTCCATCAACTGCTTTACAAAAATCTACTACGCCCTTCCATTGTTGACGAGTAAGTATATTTTTAAACCCTTTGGGCGGGCTACTTAACTTAGGTCCATCGTTGTTTTGAAAAAAAATGGCATTTGCCCAAGTACCGCTTACTCTTACATAGGTTGGTCCTAATCCAGCAGCAAGATTTCGTATTTTTTTTTCGTATAGATTTATTGGTTCAATTTTCCATTTCAAGGCATCAATCCCCTTTCTATCAGAGTGTTTTCTGACAGAATCTACCAAATTGTAGGGGATCCAGAAATCGCCACCAATAACCTCACACATTTCTATATTGAATGATTGATACCGCTCATCTACCTTTCCGATAAAGCTCATATCTTTCAAATTAATTTTGTTTTGTGGAGCGTTTTGCTGTGCAAAGACATTTCCACCAAGTAAAGCAAAAACCCAAAAAAGGAGTATTTTTTTCATGATTTTCATTATTTAAAAGACATTCTAGTACTTATTTGTATTCTACCTGTTTGATATTTTTATTTAAAAAATCACCAAAGAAGTGAAGAACCTATTTACCTTATTACAACTATCACTCTATCTTAGCTCACCGGGAACACCAGTTGGTAGCCCTTTTGCTAAATCAACATCTACTTTACGATTATCTAATTGTGCCTTGATAGTCCCCGACCCTATTTTATCTGGATAAAACCACACATTATCAACTTTCAAAAACCCTTTGTGCTTACCACTTACTTTTAAATCAGCAAACCAGTGTGAAGTCCTTGAAAATGGATCATTTGGGTTCGGTGCATTTCTTTTCTCATTGCCATTCAAAACGTATTCGCCATCATCAGTAAAGTTGAAATATTCTATTTTGAACATCGGCTCTTTTGGATTTGAAGTATCCAAATTTATATTAGCATAGCCCGACACTTTGCCTTTGAGTATCCCTTCTGTTGGTATATTCGTATTTACCATTGGTTTTAAGTCTTCTAATTTCAATGCCCAATCCAATGTTGGTGTATATACTGGTAGTGGATTAGTTGGCTTTCTTGAAATAAATTTGATTAATCTCAAACGACCAAGTTGTTCACCTTCTTTTAATTGCCAATGGTCTTTTTGTTCCCAAAAAACACCTTTTGTACTACTTTTATGCCAAGCGAAGTTGCCAAAATGATTGTATTCACTTAAATTATCCTTTGCTACAGTTAGGTTTTGACCTGTGTAACCTTTTTCTGGCAAACGATTTCTATCACCAAATTGGTCAGTCATAGTAAGTCCATAAAATCTTCTATGTCTTCCGTTGCCATTTTTACCCTCCCTATGAGGGGCTACCCATTGATTTCGATACTCTGCAACTCCAGCACTTAGGCTTGTACCAGCTATTAAGGGACGAGGTATTAAACCAAAAGCATCCATTCGATTATGATGTCTTTGTGTTTGAAAAATTATCCACTTGCCATCTGGTGAGGGGTAAACACCTTCGTCATAACTAAAATGACGAGTAAAACGACTTACATCACCTGTTTTAAGGTCAATTTTACAGATGTCGTAGTTATTTGCTTCAAAAGTTGTAATAGTGCTTAGATAGCGCCCCATATCCGTAAAACTTTTCACTTCACCATTGCCATAAAAATAAGGTCTAAAATAGGATGAATCCGTTTCCAGAGTTTTATCACCTGCTATAACTCTTGTCTTAGTAAGTTCATACCTTTCTCCTTTTTGGTCAGAAACTCTGGTCAATTCACTCACTAATACAAGAGAAGTAGGTCTGGTAGTAATCAAGGTATATGCTACATGAATACCATCTTGTGACATATTGGTAGCAATACGTGCAAGAAATCTGGCTCCAGGAATCTCTGGAAAAACTAAAGGCAATATTTTAGCCTCCTTACAATCTACAATCGAAGGGCTACACTCTAAAATTCCTCTAGGCGTGTAAACTCTTTTGCCATCAGGCAGTGGAACAGGCATTTCATCACCAATTGGTTGATTCAAATGACAAGTAAGGCATTTAAACCCGCTACCATCTTCTTTCATTACTGCCAAATCTGATTCATGTTTACCTTTCATGGTTACATCCATTATTAGATGTTCATTATCAGGCAAATAATTTACTAATGATACTTCGGATACCTCACTAGGTATAGGAATGGTTGTTACCTCAAATGCCTCGGGTTTTGGCGGTTTCGGAAGTTTGGGAGCAATAGAATAATTTTTGGGTGTATTTGTTCCCAATTTTTTAGAATCAAAATTCATACTTTGTGAGAGTACATTAAAATGCACCTGTAAAACGATTGTAATTATCGTTGAACTTATAAAAAGTTTAAAACTCATTTTTCCCATGATTTTATTATTTGAAGACATAATAACATTTATAGTGAAAGTAAAGCGTGTTTTATTTCATTGAGTACTAATAACGATTTGAGCAGCCGTTAGCCCGTTTGAGTATGCTTTCAAAATAATATTCCCCTTTTTACCTGTAGGCCTAAGTATCGCCAAGCATTTTCCATTAGTAGTATTTCGCTTAGGTTGCTGAAAACTTGCCATTTCGGTTGGACTTGCACTACCTACACCAGCCAATTCACCTTCGCCACTGATTGAGAATTGAATCGGCACATTGGCAGTTGGTACAACTTGATTATTTTCATCTACGATTTCGACTGCAACAAAAGACAAATCGTTTCTGCTCGCTTTAATTTTAGTGCGGTCGGCTGTTAAGCGAATTTTATTGGCTGTTCCTACCGTTTTTAATACAACACTTTGGGTTTCAATACCATTTTCAACATTTACAGCTTTGAGTGTACCAGTTTGATAAGGCACTTGAAATCTTGCCGTAATACTATTGGGGGCTATTTTTTGTTCATCAATAAGTTGGTTATTCAGATATAAACGCACAAATGAAGCCCTTGAAAATACTCTTACTTGCAATGGTTTACCTTCTGCACCATGCCATGACCAGCTTTGTTTCTCTAAAGGCCATCCCCAATCACTTATATTTTCGACCATACCTTCAGCAATGGGTTCATGTACTGCCATTTCGATAGGGCTGTTTCTCCAAACAACATCTCTGTAATAAGATTGTGGCTTTTTGTTGCCTACCAAATCGATATCTCCACACCAAGCATTAAACCAAGGATACTTCAATAGCCTTACTTTCTTTTCCATTTTATCGTAAGTTGCATTACCTGTTGAGGCTTCTCCGAGATAATCAAAAGCCGTCCAAACAAAATCTCCAATGATATAAGGGTGTTTTTCTACTAAATTCCAGTTTTCTAAAGCATCTTTAGGGAGAGACTCCGACCCTACCATAATTCTATTAGGATATTTTTCATGGTCAGCTTCATACCTTTGCCATTCGTAATTATAGCCACCAACATCTAAAAGAGCGAAAGCATTAGCGGTTGTGTCCCATTTATAAGTAGGTTTATCCCAAAATTTGCAAAGTGCTTCTGTTACTGGGCGAGTAGGGTCTATTAAATGGACTCTATCAACTAATTTTTTTGCGGTTTGTAAGCTATCTACTCTTTCAGGAATCTCATTTCCAATACTCCACATAATAATAGAAGGATGATTTCTATCTCGAAGAAGCATCGCATCTAAATCTTTTTGCCACCAATCTTTAAAAAATGTATGACTATCATGCGGCAATTTAGCTTTTTCCCATGCGTCAAAAGCCTCGTCTATTACCAACATTCCCAATCTATCACAAATATCAAGAAATTGTTTTGAGGGCGGATTATGGCTTAGGCGTATGGCATTAAAGCCATTCTTTTTAAGAATTTCTATTTTTCGTTCCTCTGCACGATCAATAGCCGCCGCACCCAAAGGACCATTATCGTGATGAACACAGCCTCCTTTCAATAAAACTCTTTTACCGTTTAAGGTAAATCCGTTTTGTGCATCTACATGAATACTTCTGATTCCAAAAGGTGTTTCTACTCGGTCAATTGTTTTATTACTTTCTTTAATTTCGGAAATGAGCGTATAAAGCGTAGGTGCTTCGAGTGTCCATAAATTAGGATTACTGACAATTATTTGTTGATCCGTTGGACTCTTTGTATTTATTTTTTGAGTTGCTTGACCAACTATTTTTCCATTTGGAGCTACGATTTTGGAAACCAAACTCAAACTTTGAGGATTTTGTCTTTCATTAATAATAGTTGTGTGTATTTTCACTGTAGCCTTTTGCTTGTCTATCAAAGGTGTAGTTACATAAACGCCCCACGTAGCAATATGTGTTGGATCGGTTACAATCAGTGAAGCATGTCGATAAATACCCGAACCGCTATACCAGCGAGAATTCATTCCTTCATTTCTTACTTGTACAGCCAGTACATTTTCTTGACCAAGTGGATTTAGATAAGGCGTTAAATCATAATAAAAAGGAGTATATCCATTCGGATGATTTCCCAAATAATGTCCATTTAACCAAACATCCGAGTTCATATAAATGCCATCGAAATAAATACTTACTTGCTTGTTTTGAAATACTTTGTCTGTTTTAAACTTTTTCCGATACCAAGCCGTGCCTCCTTTGGTAAATCCTGTGAAAATAGACCCCATACTTTTTCTATCGAAAGGACCAATAATAGTATCCTTTTTTTGATTTGGCAAATCTTCGATACTCCAATCATGTGGAATATCTAATTTTCGCCATTGAGTATCGTTGAATGCAATTTGCTGGGCATTAGCAACTTTATCTTTACTAAAAAGCCAATCACTATCAAAAGGAATATTTCTTCTTGACTCAATTATTTTGTTCCCTCCTTGTGCCAAGGATGAATGAAATAAAAATAAGAATGGCGCTATAGATCCTCCTATAATAGCCCCTAAGTTTTTATTTGATACCATTTCTTAAACTGTTTAATTAGATTTTGAAAAGACGATAACTGGTGTAATGGTTTATATAAAATAGGAACAGTTTTACGTGTGAATTTTGAGTAAAGGACATGATACTGATACTTCATATCATGTCCTTTAAATTACCCACGTTAAAATTTGTAACTGAGTGTTAAAAAATAAGCTCTTGGAGGTAAACTTAGTGTATAATACACGGCATTAGGATTAGCCTCTAAGTTCGCCTTTGTAAAGCCTTGGGTATTCAATGATGCTGGGAATGAACCAGGAGCAGACCATGACATTACACCATTTTGATTAAAGAGATTATTAATATTGGCTTGTAATGAAATGTTTTTGTTAACTGTATAGCCTACGTTTAGATTTGACTGATTGAATGAAGGTAGTTTAAATGTATTTGCAACATTTGCCATTCTACTACCCATATAAGACCAATCTATTGAAGCAAATAATTTACCTGTCGTATATGATGGCGATACTCGTAATATCACTCTTGCATTATTATCGGTTTCATTACCTGAATAATAAACAACTTTGTCATCTGCATTCCCATTCGCTCCTAAGTCCCAAGTACCATAATCAAGAGCGACTGATTTTTGAAATGTTGCCACTGCTCTTACGCTGAATTTCTTCGTAAAAGCATAATTTGATTCAAATTCAATTCCCTGTGTTTGGTATTTATTATACACAACTGGCGTAACATAAAGTGTTGATACATCGGCAGTTTCTTGTCCTTGAACTTGTTGAGGAACATTACTTAACAAGCTATAAAATGGCGTGATAAATAAGCTTGCATTGCCTTTTTTCAGTTTAATACCAGCCTCAACTTGTTGTATTTTCTGTGCAATTGGGTTAATAAAACGCTCATCAGCAGTAGCACTTACATTCAAGAACATGCTTAAATCTGGCGATTTACTTCCTTGCGAATAACGACCGTAAATAGCTAGACCATCATTAAACCTATAATTTAATCCTCCAGAAAACGAGAATGTTTCAATAGGTTTATCATAAGAATACTTTTTTGTAATTTTAGCAGAGTAGTTATCATATAATGTTAAAGGGTTTTTATCTGTACCGCCATCTGTTGCTGCAAATTGAGTAGCTATTTGGTTTGTTCCTTTTACACGAATTGTTTCATAGCGTACTCCCCAATCCAAGTTCAATTTTGGTGAAATTTCCCAGTTATGTCCAAAGAAAGTTGCTAATTGATTTTGTGTAACATTAAAAATGGATGTTGCAACACTTCTTCCCATTCCTCCAGTTATACCATCCGGATTTGTGACTTGGTAAACCACTCCTTTAGCATCTGTGTAGGTAATAGCTGTAGGGCTTATACGTGGAGAAGTCATTTGATTATACATTGTACCTACTCCACTTGGATTTTTACGGCTAATATCTGAAACACTATAAAAAATACCACCCGTAAAACTCATGTGGTTAATTTTTCTAGATAAAGTAGCATTTTCTATAAATTCATTTCCTTTATTATCAAAGACAACTAATGGATTGAAAATTAAAGAATTAGGAGAAGCATTAGCACCCGGCAAACTTCCATTCAATACACTAAATTTAATTCCTGCGGGTACACCATTAACGAAATTTAGCCCTTGATTTACCTTTAATAAATTCCGTCCAGTAGCTAAATCATTGAAATCATAAGTGCCAAATTTTCCAGCTAAATTATTTAATCCATAAAAAATCACATTATCCACTGCAATAGGATAAGGAACAGAAGTAGCATTCCAAAAAGATGATTTATCAGAATATTTGAATTTATTTTCAAAAGTCCATCCTTTTCCAAAATGTAAATCATAATTCAATGAAAAAGATAGCTCTTTAGAATGAATTTTATCCCTTGAATCAAAGGTCTGTTTTTCACCTGTATCATTGATTGTGTATTCAGCCGTAACAGGTGGAATCATCACAGAGTTGGTTTGCTCAAACCCTGGTACTAACTGAGGATTCGTAAAGCCTACAGTTGGTAAATATTCAAACCATGTATTTCTATCGTTCAAATATTTTGCATAAAACTTTACTGAACTGTTTTTAAAATGTTTTACTACGTTTGCCTTTACTTGTCCACCTTCATTCATTGGATAACCCGGATATCTTGCCCCATCATTTTGTCTCCAGAACCCCCCAATATTATACGTTAAGGTCTTATCTTTTGATAAAGGTCCACCAAAATTTGCTTCGAAACGATAGTAAGGGTTTATGCCATTTCCCTCTAAACCATATTTGCCCCTTACTTCGCCCGCAAATTCAGTTCCTCCTGTCTTTGATACGTAGTTAAAGATTCCTCCAGGGGCATTGTTGCCTAAAATAGAAGCTGTACCACCTTTTACTGCTTCAAGTTTCCCAATAGTGATATCAGAGCGCAAAAAGTAATCTGGACCAAAAGTCCCAAAAGTTCCATTAAATACAGGCAAGCCGTCTTCTTGCATTGAAACATAATAATAACCACTTGAGCCATCAATTCCTCCTGTTGTCACTCCACGAGAAGTAACAGTATTACGGATTTCTCCGGGGGCTGAATTGACAAAAACTCCTGATATATTTTTTAGTAAATCTGCCGCACTAAGTGGGGCTTGCATCTGTATTTGTCTTGTATTCAACACAGAAATGGCAACAGATGACTCCATACGGCTACGTTTGTCGAATACTCCTGTTACAACAACTTCTTCTAAAGCATCAACATCTTCGAGAAGTTCGATTGTCAAGGAAGTTCTACCTGATAAAGTAACCTCCTTTGTTACATAACCGACAGAAGAGATGACAAGAGTACTGTTGGGGTCTGTCACTTCTATTTTAAAATGACCAGATAAATCTGTAATTACACCCTGTTTTGTTCCTTTCACCATAATCGTTGCTCCTACTACAGGTTCTTTTTTCTCGCCAATAATAGTTCCTGTGATGGAAACACTGATTTTTTTCTCATACTTAATTGCCGTAAGTCCAACTGATGCTTGAACTACGTTAGGCACAAATGCAGTACCTAATAGTACTAATCCTTGAAAAAATGATAATCTGAAGGTTTGTACATACGAGTAATAATTTTTCTTCATATTTTTGTATGTTTTGTTTTAGGGAAATCGAAATGAAACATTTTACTCTGAGTGTGAGTGGCCATACCCACACTCAGAATTAGTCAATGGTTATTTTGACCATTGACTAATTTTTTTAACACTAAACACTATTTAATTTGTACTCGATATTTTAATCTAGGATAGTTTATACTATTCTTTTAATCTTATACCTTTAGCATCAAACATTCCCATCATACTTCCTTTTAAGGTGTTTTCATCAGTTTTAGACATTTCCAAGTTTACATCATAACCACTTGAAGTGAAGTAGATTGTGATTTTGTCAGCGCTATCTTCAATTTTAGTAATAGCAATTTTTTCTTTGGTTGGGTTAGTTGGATCAGATAGTTCTCCTGTTAATTTTCCATCCTTACGAATTAAATTGGTTGAAAATTTAGCATCTCCATTAGGCGTTCCCATAACTGTAAATTCCCATTTCCCTACAAAAAAATCTTTGGGAGTAGTGCTTTGAGATAAGCCATTAAGGGTTATTCCGAAGAATAAAGTCAATAAAATAATAATTGATTTGTTCATTGTTTTGATTAGTTAAAGTTAAAAATTGATTACAAAAATTATTTAAGCATAAATTCCTTTTCAAAGCAAAGCACCAACTGTATCTTCTGCCGAAAGGCATCCTTTGTGTGAGTTGTACTTTGTCAAAATCTCAGCCCACTCATTAGCCTACTCTTAACAATATACGTAGTCATATTTAGTATCAACTGAAATATGAAACTCAATTGTAAAACATTTGTATGAGTACTAGCTATACCTAATTAGGTATAGACTTATTTGAATACATGCACAGTCATTTCATCATTTATTTAATTATTCCATGACAAAATTATAAAAAAAAATCATATTGTATATTTTTTATACTATAAATTTTATTTTTTTAATACATTTGTAAGCATAAGGATTTTTACAAGAATCAGAGAGTCATATCTTGAGTAGGAAAGGCATTAAAATGACGACAAGAAAAAAAATCTAAATAAGTGTAATTTTGTGCGATATCACCATCAAACTGAAATGCAGTTTGATAATCATTTAATGATGGAATTTTTGTTTTTGAATACTTATTAATATTCAAAAACAAAAAATACATACACTAATAGTGTGTAATTAGTCAAAAACTAGTATCTAACTTAGATGAATTGATAGAGATTACTCCAATTCATTCATATAAATAAAACATTTAAAACTTCATGGAATTAAAAAATTATGCCCCAAGTAAACTAAATTATATTCATCAAATAACCATTGATTGTGTTATTCTGGGGTATTCTAATAAAGAGATAAAAGTATTAGTTCCTAAACTAATATTTAATGGGGATTTTTTTGCACTACCAAGTGGATTTGTCTTTCAAGACGAAGATGTAGATGATGCCGCAAAAAGAATTCTTCATGAAAGAACAGGACTTGAAAATGTATATTTAGAGCAATTTCAGGTATTTGGACAAGCTAAAAGAAATAGCACAGCTTTCCTTGATAAGTTAACGGCACTCAATCCTGATATTGTGAGTGATCAAAATATGGCTACCAGAGAACATGAATGGTTTACTAAAAGATTTATTTCTATTGGATATTATGCTTTAGTGGACATTAACAAAGTTGTGCCACAAAAAAGCTCATTAGACCAATCTATTAGTTGGTTCAATATAAAGGACATACCTGAAATGATTATGGATCATAAACAAATTGTTATAGAAGCAAGAAATGCTCTAAGAGTAGATTTAGACGAAAAAATAAGTGCATTTAAACTACTTCCAGAAACGTTTACGATTAAAGAAATACAGGAGTTGTATGAAACTATTTATGAAAAAGAGTTCGTAAGGACTAATTTTCAGAAGAAAATATTAGAATTGAATGTATTAGAAAGGCTTGAAAAAAAATATACAGGTGCAAAAAATAAAGCACCATACTTATATAAATTTAAAAGTTAGCAAGTGTAATTAACAAAAACATATTTCTCCACCCTCCCTAAAAATTAACTACAAAAGATTTTGAAATTGAAAACTCAAGAAAAAGAGTTGATAACTGTAAAATCTATGGATTTTTAATTTTCCTTTGGATATTACTAAAATATTAGTGTTAAGGTAATAGCAAATTCATAAAACGTATTTTAGCATAACGTTTCCTTTTTAAGATTATGCTAAAATACGTTTTAATTCACCTTAATTGAGACATAGTTGCTCAAATCTTTTGAGTAAGAAAAAATGATTACGATGACTAATGTTCAGACTATCTAATTAATGTTGGTAATAAGTAATCTTACTTTGAACTAAAAGGCTCAAGAACATGATGTCAAAGATTATCTATAGTTAAATATTTTTTAGAGAGAGTACATGAATGTTATAAACTAAAATTTGTATCTTAAATCACTATAAATCCTGTATCGCTATTTCAAGGCAAGACACCTTTGTTCTAAACCTCAATTAAGGAAAAACAACCTCTTTATTATTTCGCAAATTTCTCTAATTCAATGTTGAACTTTCCCATTTCTTCAATAAATAAGCCGTGTCCACTATTTTCAAATCGAATGATAGTCGAATTCTTAAGACCCTTTTGCATTTCTGTAGCCAAAGCAAAGTCACAGATTTTATCTTTCACTCCGTGGAAAATAGCTACTGGTATCGTTATTTTACTCAATTCTGGACGTAAGTCAGTGTCTCTCAAAGCGATTAGACTTTGTGTTGTTGCATAAGGAGATGCTTCCAGATTGATTCCTCCCAACCAATTTCCCATTCCAGCTGATACAGATGTTTCAGAGGCGGCAAATATTTTACCGAAATTCTCTAATAATTGAGGTCTATTGGTACGGCTCAAATCAATGAGTTCATTTACTTGATCCTTAGTAAATCCAATGGCAAAGTCGGCTCTTTTAGTCCAAACAGGTGCCGCAGCTCCAAACAAGGCAAGTTTACTCACATGAGCGGCGTTGTGTCTGGCAACATAATGTAATGATATTGCACCTCCCATTGAGAAACCTCCCAATGTTGCATTTTTGATACCCAATTGGTCTAAAACAACTTTAATATCATCAGCATACACATCATAATTATAAGCTCCAAATGGTTTGTCTGACTTTCCAAAACCTCGTAATGTAATACCAATAACTCTAAATCCTTTCTGAACCAAATATTGGTATTGATATTCATACATGGCATCGCTTAATGGCCAGCCGTGAACTAAGACGATAGGTTTGCCATTCCCAAGGTCAGTTACATGTAGGCGTACATTTTTTTCTACTTCTATGTACTCTGCTCGGCCTTCCGAAGCTGGCACTCTTTTGTTTTGGGCCATTAGGTTGTTAGTAAAAAGAGAAACTAAAATTGCGATTGCTAAAACTGACTTTTTCATTTTGTTAATAATTAAATTGTTTATGATTATTTTGATGATGCAAAGTTCTTCCAAATAGCGAAGCCCATCAATGGACGGACTTCGCCTTGAATTGCACTTTTTGCCCTAATCATTGAAAATGAAAATATAGAAATAAAAAAAGCATGAATTGAGCTTCATGCTTATCAATTAATCGATTCAAAAAGTCAGAATTGCTTTCGAAATGATGTTGGAGATGTTCCCGTATTTTTAGTAAAAAATCGGACAAAATAGGCATCGTCTTCATAATTTAAACTATAAGCAATTTCTTTAACTGATAGTGAAGTATGAGCCAACAGGCGTTTACTTTCTAAGATTATCCGATTTTTGATGATATCGTTAGGAGTATCTTTACTGAGTAAACCTATTTTTTTGCTTAGGTTTTTTGGAGTGATGGATAGCATATCAGCGTAATCTGCCACAGTATGATGTGTTTTGTAATGCTGTTCGACCAATTTACTGAATTTCCTCAAAAACTGAACATCTAAATGTTGTTCAGTTTCAGCTAACTGATGCTGTTGCTTCCAAATTCTTGTCGATTTTAAAATAATTAGCTTTAATAAAATCCTGAGCATTTCTTCTGTACTGGCATCTTGCGATTGCATTTCAGATTTTATGTCAGTGATAATTTTCTGAATATCCTTCGATTGATTTTCATCTAATTCAATAAATGGAACTTCAAAAACATTATTGTACAAAATACCATCGCAAGCTACTTCTTGGTCGTGGATTTCTATGCAGTAAAAATCTCTGTTAAAATGAATTAATTCAGCTCCTGCTAAGTCTATTTTCAATGGCTGTATTACTACTTGGGGATTCACAAATAGTAAGGCATCATGTGGCAGACTAAATTCTTGAAAGTCAACTTTAATCCCATATTTTTGAGGTATAAAGATGATTTTTATGTGGTCTTCTATGGTGTTAATCGACTTGGCTGTGTTGTCATACACAGCCAAGTCGATACTCCCAAATTGTTTGTAGTTAAATTGCTTAATCATATTGAATACATATCAGCCATAAAGGTATAAAAACAAATAAGGTTTTAAAAGCTAAAGTACACTACAGCCTCTTTGACTTGCAGCCACAAAAAACGCAGTTGTTAGCTACCCTCATTTGTCAGCCTGTTATTTTCAACGACTCAATAAGTCTGTCTTTTAATTGAAAATGATATGTTAAAACAATGGGACTTCCGGGGAAGTTGCCTGAAACTTCAGCTTTTAGTATTTCTTCTGTTGCAGAATATTCTAAAGGTTTCATAACGGCTTGATATTCATCATTGGCTTTTTTAATCCATTGTTTGATTTCCGTTTTTCCATTGTGGGTTTTTCCTTCGTCAAAAACTACAGCAGTTTCTGAAAAACAATTGGCATAAGCCACACTGTCGAAATTGTTTTGTGCATTGGTTAAATCTGCAATTACATTTGGTAAGTTCATATTCTTGATTTTTAGATGATTAAATAGTTGGTACTGTGCCGCCATCTATTACATAATTTGTTCCTGTTAAATAATTGGCTCTTGGTGAAACCAAAAAGCCAACAAATTCGGCCACTTCTTCGGGTTGGGCTGGGCGACCGAAAGGAATTCCCCCCAAAGCGTCCATGACACTTTGCTGAGCTTCTTCTACGGTGCTATTTGCATTTCTTGCAATCTCGCCCAACCAAGCTTCCGATGCTGTTGTATTTATCCATCCTGGTGAAACAGTTAGTACACGAACTCCTTTTGGTGTAACTTCATTTGATAAACTTTTGCTATAATTAATCAATCCTGCCTTTGCGGCTGCATAGGGCAATGTGGAATCATATAGTGGTAGTTTACCCTGAATAGAAGCTATGTGAATAATAACACCACTTTTATTAGCTAACATTTGTGGTAAAAATCCTCTGTCTAGTCGAACAGGAGCAAGCAAATTAGCTTGTAGGGTTGATTCCCAATCATCATCAGTTAATACAGCAAAACCACCAGCAGGAGTTACTGAAGAACCAAGGTTGTTCACAAGAATATCTAGTCTCCCATAAATCGATAGCACTTCGCTGACTACTTTTTGTGCATCTTCTGCCTTGCTTAAATCGGCAGGGATAAAATGCAAAGCACGGTTTTCTTTTTCGGGTACATTTCTTGCGGTAATAATAACCGTTGCACCAGCTTGTAAAAGCCTTTCTGCAATGGCTCTTCCAGCACCCTTTGTTCCGCCTGTTACCAAAGCAATCTTGCCTGATAATTCATTATTGAAATTAAATTCTTGTTCCATTAGTTGTTTTTTTGAGCAAATTTCAGCTGTACATTGATATAAAGCAATTACGGAAATACGATTCACATAGGGATAAATTTTTCCCCTATTGCACAGTTTGGAACTGTGGTTTAAATTTGTTTTATGTATGAAAGGAAAATTTTACCGAACCTAAATTGTGGTTTGGATTTGATTGGCGAAGTGCTTTATGGCAAATGGAAAATCCGTTTGTTGTGGTTTATCAATCAAGGGCATCAACGTCCAAGTGAACTTCAACGCAAAATACCTGATGCTTCCAGAAGGGTTTTAAATATTCAATTGAAAGAATTAGAAGATCACGACTTGGTTACGAAAAAAATATATCCAGTCGTTCCGCCAAAGGTAGAATATAGTCTTACCGAATTTGGTCAGACCTTGATTCCTGTACTTTCAGCTTTGGGGCAATGGGGAGATAAAAATGAAGAACATTTACGGTCGGTTATTTTAAAACGCTTAGATTTAGAAAGTCAGTAGTTTTTAAATCGCTATTTTACCTTTTAAATTTATACTGAATACCTCTGAAGTCTTATCCTCTGTAATTAAAAACAACATTTATATGCTCAAGAAAAACCTAATTATTGTACTTTTTTTCTCTTTATTATTGAATAAACTTACAGCTCAGTCCATCAAAAGTGATGGAAGTAAATATCCAGCAAATCGTATTTTGATAGCTCCAGAAAGTGTTTTTAAAATGTTTATTGAAGCTGGAATGGAGCCATCAAACCATGTATTGACAGCCCTTGAAAAAGAGAAAGTAGAACAAGCCTTTGCGATATTACCTCCATTGTATAAAAAAGTACTGAGAGAGCATTTACAGAGTATTAGTTTTATGGACAATATGCCAAATACAGCACTGACTTCGCCAGTTGAAACGGCTGATTCTACAAAACAATTTAATATTACTTTTCGAGCAGGTATTCTAAACGAAACAATTTCTGAGTGGGCAACATGGAAAGAAAAAACCATTTTTAACAATCCTGAAAATTCAGGATTCGAAATACTCATAGATGCGGGGAAATTAGATGCCATCCAATATGTTTTATTGCATGAGGCTACACATGTTGTAGATGCCATTTTAAACCTTGCGCCACACCTAGACAAAAAAGACTCTTTGGTTATACCTACAGCATTTACTAAAGATATATGGAGTAAAATGAATACACCAGTGGCAAAGTTTACTAATCCATTACTAGAAAAAACACGCTTCAGAAGTGGCAAAATTCAGCCAATTTCATCTGCATCAGAAATATACAGTAGACTCAAGAAAACCCCGTTTCCATCACTTTATGGAATGGCTTCATGGCATGAAGATATCGCAGAACTTTTGTCTATTTACCATCTGACCAATAAACTAAATCAACCATTCGTAATTTATATTAGAGAAAAAGATAAGGTCATAGCAACATTTGAACCGATGAAGAATAAATTAGTAAAAAAGAGAGTAAAGCAACTCCGCTTTTTTTACCATACCGATAAGACAACTAAAGTATAAAATGGAAAAGTGGCGGTTATCTTTAGTTTGTCTTTTCTCGCTAAAAGTTGCATAAATAGTCATAGTGTGTCTATTCCCAATTCAAACGCTTCTTCTAACCAATTGATAAGAGTAGAAGAAAATCAAAAAAAGTTTTTCTAATATATCCATGTTCGTTTGATTGAAATCATATTTTTAGCCCTTATTTACCCTTACTTAACAGATATCACTAAATCTCTTCGATCAATTACTAAATCTATTTGACTACCTTTCGTTTCCCTCTCTCCTTTCGTTCGCCAAGAGTATATTTCGCTGGCTACCCCTCCAATATTCAATGCTCTTTTAATCTGTGGAATATGAGCAAAATAAACTTGCTCAAAAGCAAGTCTCGACCATGTTCTAAAAGCTGGATTATCTATTTTATTCAACCAAATATTGGGCTCATATTTACCAGCCTTATCAATAAATCGAAAATAGAAAAGTGTATAAAAATCTGAAATACAATAACCCGAGTTAGCCAATTTTAATCCAAACTTAGGAAACTTAGCAATAAACCCACTTTCTTCTAATTCATTTAAAGTTTTGGTCATTGTACCGCCAGAGGCAATGTTTGTGTATTTTACTAATTCTTCTCTGTTCAAAGCCCCACCCTTTTCAAAAAGTGTTTTTAAGATTAATTCATGTTTTTCGGCATCTCTAAATAAAGAAGAAAAGATATAGCTAAACTCTGTTTTAAGTTTTCCATCATTTCTAAAACACAAATCTTCAATATTTTGCATGGCACTCTTCCCCGCCTCTACTTGGTCTAAGTAATAAGGAATTCCACCCATTACCATATATAATTGAATGATTTGATAATGGTCTAAAACAATATTTTTCTGAGCAAAATAACTTTTAGTTTCTTGTAAATTGAATGGTTCAAGTTTAATTCTTTCAGTTACTCGGTTATATAATCCTCCAGTATTTTTAATTAAATTATTAAGCATTCAATAATCCGCTGAACCGCAAACGACAAGTAAAACGTCAGTTCTGCCACTTGCCCAAGCATTCCAAAAAAACTCAAGCCCATCATAAAATCAGACTTTTTAGTATCCATCCACGGCATTTCGGCAATGAATATTATCTTCTTTGAAGTTGTTTTTTTCTGCTCTAATTCTTTGATTAAAAGGTTGAAAGCCTCTAACCAATTGGCAGGAACAACATGAGAACCAGAGAAGTAGTTATTGATAAAAATAGTAAAATTCGTCAACTGCTGTTTGGTATTACCTTTGGCAAGACCCGTTGCGTAAAAGTCAAACTCGTTTTTGAAGTAATCTCTAATTAAAAACGTTTTTCCTACCCTTCTTCTACCATAAATTGCCAAAAATTCTGATTGAGTAGAACTCATTAATCTGTCAATTTTTTGAATTTCTCTAACTCTACCTATTAATTTCATCGTCTTTACTTTCATTGATAGCCAAAAGCAATAAAAATAAAGCATTTTGGCTGTTAATTGTTATTTTTTTAGCCAAAAATTAAATACTTGATAATTTTGGCTAAAAACAATGAAATAGGACTATTTATTTCTTAAGCAGAGACATCTTTACTGAAAGATTAAACCTTTTCAGAAGATATTGATTTTAAAGTACCTAGCACCAAGTTTAGCGCAATTTAGTAAAACTAAACAAAGTAAAATATTATCAACTTTTAAGAAAGATGTTATTCAAAAACTAAGAAATGATTTCGAAATTATTGATGAGCAAATCACCGTTAATAATGGTAATAAATTTGTAGCCGTTGAGATAAATTACCCTACATTTTTCAGTTGTGCAGAGGCTTTAAGACCGCATATTTTACTTGGATTGACTGTTGCAGAACTTTTATTGTCTCCGGTAAATCTACCAGTTTCTTCTATGATTAATCAAGTAGCGAAGAGACAAGTAGAAATAAGTAACATTGGCTGTATTAATCCTGTTGAAAATGCTGCAGATAAATTAAGTGCTATTACTTGGCGTATTGCAGAAAGAGTAATGGGGTAGTTGAGGGGGATAGCCCTGATATTGTAAGGCATATTCACGATTTAGCGATAGATAAGCCTAAATTTCCAGAAATAGTACTATTTGCAATGGAATATTTGCAACGGAACGAGATAAAAATCGTTCTGAGGTTATAAAAAACTTATCAGCAAAAGAAAAGCTTTCTAACGTGTTAAATATTATTTCCTCAGATGTAGAATATATTAAAAAATATGAAAGCGTTGTAAACGCTATGTCTTATGCAAATAGTGATTCAGTCCCTACTTTTAAAGCCGCTCTGGAAGATGTGGGAGAATTGGTTAATTTGTCAATAGGTTAGTTAGAATAAAGTGTAATGCAACGGAGGAGATAAAGATAATGCTTAATACCCATAGGTATATAGCCTCTGACTATCAATTCTTTGGGTAAGAAATGGGATGAATACAGTCCTTTACAAATTAAGTAATGAAATCTTTTTACAGATAATGAAACCATATTTTGAAAGAAATAGAATGTTTTTTTCTATTAATCATAAACGAAGAAAAGCCTCAACAATACAAATCTAATTTGATTACAAGATTGATGACGAAACAGGTCAATAAGAAGTGGAGAATTTCAGTTCCCTACTCTGCTTTTCTCTTCATCGCCAAAACTGTTGGTAGTTCTTTTTATATTTCCTCCAAAACTCCTGGAATAGGTTAATTTGATGACCCGATAAAAAACGGTTTCATCACGCCAATTAGAAATCGTGTTGATGTCAAAGGCAATAGGTGTCATGCCTCCGTTGTGGGAATAAACACTAAACGAACGAAAAACATCGGGCAAAGTAAGTAGGAAAGTCCCATTGTCGTTTTTGAGTTTTTTACCAATTCCTACATTAGCTACGCCGAAAGCTTTGATTTTATTGGGGCCTTCAAAATAGGGGAAATTATACCATCCTGAAAGCTCAATTTCGAAGTTTTTAGGTAAATTGATTTGTTGTGAAATATTCAGATTTTGAAATAAATAACGCTTTTCGGTAGGAAATTGACTGTAAGAAACCTTATAATCTCTGAGAGAAGTGAGGCTATTCAATGTAAATTTCCACCATTTGGTTATCTGCAATGGATAGGTAATAAACAAATTCAGACTTTTCATATAATCAAGATTTTGAGGTGAAGAAATTCCCATATCTTCGGTGGCATTTGATGTAATCTGATACCTCAAAATCGGATTCAAATCATATTGAGCCGAAATGCCAACACTTAACCCATTTCTTGAATACTCAACTTTGAGCATATCAGAAAGAGTTGGTTTGAGAAGTGGATTTCCCGAGAAAACAAAAGTAGGGTCGGTATAAAACAAATTAGAAATCAAATCGGTATAAGCGGGGCGACTAATTCTGCGACTGTAATTGAAATTTATCGACGTATTTTGATTAATGGCATAAGTATAAAGTATTGATGGAAAGAATTTTGAAATCTCAAATGGGTCTTCTTGATTGCTAAAATTCCTCTTCCAATACTCATAACGCAAACCCAAAAGAAGATTAGTCTTAGCATTGAGTAAAAGTTTGACCTGAGAATAAGCCGCAGCTATCTGTTCCTGACTTTTGAGTTGGCTTTGAGAACGTGGGTCGATTTCCCAACTATCATTTACTTTTCTTTCTACTTTGCTATCGTTTTCGTTTTTTGCATAACTCATTTTTATGCCAAAATCGGCATTGATTTTTTCACTAAACTGAGTACTCAAATCAGTTTTAAAAACTCCCACATGAATTTTTGAAACACTTTCACCTCTATTTCCAAAAGTAAAAATTGAAAACTGTGGTTTGATGGGTTGCTTCTGTTTATCAAAATATTCTGACGTGATAGTGGCAGGGCTATTGTTGGTATAATTAATGTAGGTCAAATCGACATTGAATTGCGTTTTTGGTGAAAAATTTTGTTTGAGATAGGCAGATGAAATATTATTTTGTTTGGTTGTCAATCCATCAGAAAGCATCATGATTTCGAAATACTCTCCATTTTTAGGCTGATAAGTACCACCGTTATTCACCAAATTTTGTGATTTATCAAAAGCTCCTACAAAATCAACCCCAAGTGTAGTTTTAGGGTTGGGTTGATATTGTGCTGCAAAATTTAGATTATGAGTATTTTGGTATCGACGAGTAATCCCATAAAAAGTGTTAAAGGTTTCTCCCAACATAAACGAAATCCCGGCGGTTCCGTCTCCTTCATACCCAGATTTACGGACATCATGGTTGAAAGAATACGATGTGTTCAGATTTAGCTTTTTATATCCTTTAGCAACCCCGATGGTGGTAACAGCTTTCTCTCTAAAACCATAACCTGCTGTGGCTGAAAAATTGATTTTTGTACCCAATGTTTCATTACTCTTGAAAATAATATTGATAATACCTGCTCCACCATCGGCATCGTATTGGGCAGTGGGAGAGGTAATCAATTCAATTTTTTCGATATTATCAGCCACTGTATTTTCAAGCAAAGCCATAATTTCCTCAATGGGCATTTGTACTTTTCTACCATTAAACAAAACCGTTACTCCATTTTGACCATTGAGGCTAAACTGGTTATTTCTTCGGTCGGTGATAACCCCTGGCAACCTTTCAAAAACTTGCAAAGCGTTGCTTCCCTTAGTCAATAAACTACTTTGGATATTGATGATTTTGCCGATGGGTGTAGTTTGAATTAATTCCCTTTTGGCTGAAATCGTTACTTCTTCCAGTGTATTGTTTTCATCCTTTAGATAAATAGTTTCTAATTCTATGATTTTTGATATATTGCTGATATTAAATACTTTGGAGACGTAATTTTCATATCCTATAAAACTTGTTTTAGTGAAAAAATCCCCTGTTTGTGTGAAATTTAAAGCAAATACGCCAAGTTCATTGGTAGTTGTGCCTGCTACGATAGACGAATCCTTAGCTGAATATAAAATGACATTGGCGAAAGCAATCGGTTCATTTTTGATATTCTGAACCTTGCCACTTATTTGTCCAAAAGCATAATTGGTTATCAGTAAAAAAAGGAATAGCTTTTTCATTTTCTTGTTTTTTGATTCAAAGAAAATAAAAGACTAAATTGAACATTTCTGAGATTGACGAACTATCTGTTTAGATTGATAAAATGTAGCGTTTGCGTGTTTTTGCATTTGGTCATTTATTTTATACACTTTGTCAATCACAAGTCATACTTTATATCAAAGTGGTTAATTTTCATTTTTAGACTAAAATGCAAAACTGGTTTTTCAAATATAAACTTCATCATATCCCATTTTGGATTGCCTATCATCTGCTTTGGATGATGATAAATGTAGGTAATTTTGATGGCGTAATTGGGTATCTTTTTAAAGGGGAATTACCGATTAAATTTATCGGATACATTATTTTTCAAGCAGCAGGAGCCTATTTTAATTTGTATTATCTGATTCCTAAATTTTTGTATGTGGGCAAATACCGCAGCTATATTTTATTAGTTATTCTTACGGTTTTGATTTGTTCTGGTTTTATTACTTCGGGCTATTTTTTGAATGCTTATTTATCAAAACTGACCTTTTTTGAATTATTCAATAAACGTCCTGACCAATGGTTTATCATTTTTTCAACGGCTGCTTTACCTTCTACGGTAGGCTCTATGACGTTGGCCATGAGTATAAAATTGGGCAAGAACTGGCTTAATGCAGAAAGGAAACGTCTTACACTTGAAAAAGACAATCTTGAAACCGAATTGAAGTATCTGAAATCTCAAATCAATCCCCATTTTTTGTTTAATACCATCAATTCTATTTTTGTTTTGATTCACAAAAACCCCGATTTAGCATCTGAATCGCTGGCAAACTTTTCAGAAATGCTTCGCTATCAGCTTTATGAATGTAACGATCAAGAGATTTTATTGAGCAAAGACTTGCTATTTTTAGAAAATTTTATCGAATTAGAGTCTTTGCGTATTAATGAAAATCAGACCGAACTTTTATTTGAAATTGACCATGAATCGGCTCAGGGAGTAAAAATTGCACCGTTCATTTTATTACCCTTTGTCGAAAATGCTTTCAAGCACGTTTCAAAAGGAAAAACCCAAAAGAATTTCATAAAACTTAAATGTTCGGTAAAAGAGTCGGAGGTTTTTGAATTAAGTATTCAAAACAGTTATCATGCAGAAACAAAAATTGAAAGTTCAGGAATTGGTCTGAAAAATGTAAAAAGAAGGTTAGATTTGGTTTATCCAGAAAAACATCATTTAGAAATTGAAAAAGAAACTGATTCATTTAGTGTTAGTTTGACAATCAATTTAAATTAACCCATTTGTAAATGAAACTTAGATGTGTCATAGTAGATGATGAACCATTGGCAAGTGAAGGCCTAACTAAATATGCTGAGGTAATTGATTATCTCACTCTTATCGGTGTTGCCGAAAACCCCATTGAGCTCAATAAAATCCTTGAAAGACAAGCTGTTGACCTTATATTTCTGGATATTCAGATGCCCCATATGACAGGACTCGATTTTCTGAGAATTAAGACCAATCTCCCAATGGTCATACTGACTACCGCCTTCCCCAATTATGCTCTGGAAGGTTTTCAGTTTGATGTGGTAGATTATCTGCTCAAACCAATTACCTTCAATCGCTTTTTTAAGGCTGTCAACAAGGCCAAAGAATTATACTCTCTTAAAAATCAACCTCTTAATTTATCTCCTCAGAAGAGCGAGCCTGATTATCTTTTTATCAAATGCGAAAGTAAATACGAGAAAATTCTAGTTGACGAAATATTGTTTGTACAAGCACTCCAAAACTATGTCATTATTTATACCAATAAAGGTAAATACATGACCCTTTTACCCCTTAAAACAGTAGAAGAATATCTTGATTCAAATACATTTTTGCGGGTTCATAAATCTTATTTGGTAGCTATCCCGAAAGTTGATGGTATAGAAAATAATGAAATAAGTATTCAAAATCATATCATACCCGTAAGTAGAAATCTCAAAGAGCGAATAATCAATATGGTAGTAAAAAACAAATTGCTGAGCAAATAAATGCCTGTATTGGAGGGTTGTTAGAGGTATCAATACTATTTTATCTTCACGGCTAGGCTTAGGGTAATGGCGTTGGGAAAAACGTAAAGGGGTACGCCCATATTATTCAGATTTTTGATTTTAAACGGCTCAACGTTTCCTGTGAAATATTGAGGTAAGAAGCGACCATTTTATTAGGCAATCGTCTTACGATGATTGGGTTTTCATCAAGTAGTTGACGGTATTTTTCGGTAGCATCTTGTGTCAGGAAAGACATCAACCGTTTGGTATTGTTTACGTAGGCTTTTTCGAGGTAATAGCGGTAAAATTTCTCCCATTGAGGAATGATGTCGAGCAGATGGTAAAAATCTCTGTGCGTGATAAAAAGCAGTTCCGAATGTTCGGCAGCCTGTATAAATTCTTTGGAGGGTTCGCTAGTAATGAAACTTACCAGAGCTGTTGCAAACTGGTTTTCAAAAGCAAAATATCGGGTGGCATCCTGCCCATCTTCATTAATGAAAAATATCCGCAAGCAACCTTTGCTAACGAAGAATGTCCGCTGGCTGGTTTGTCCGTGGGTGACTAGCAGTTCATTTTTCTTTAATTTTAAGGGTTTAAAATAGGAAAGAACGGTCTTTAACTCGTCTTCACTGACTTTAATTTGGCTGTTGATGTAATGTGTAAGTTGTTCGTACATTTAATTTTTTAGGTTACTAAATTACTCTTTTACGGCTAATTTTTCTGCCAGTTTTCGGGCATTGGGTATAATGAGGAAGGCTGCTGCATACGCCACAGGCAACATTACGCTCCAGGCTTTTAGGAATTTGAAAAACCATTCTTCACCAAAACCATAATTACGTATCAGTCCTACAAAGGCCATAATCAATGTCATCGGAATGACTACAAACAAAGTGTTAATGTACTTAAAATGTTTCTTTTTCATTTTTTGACTTGTTTAAGATTAATGATGGTGCAAATTTGCAACGCTTATTATTTTCAAACTTTGACTTAGGTCAAAAAATGAGGTCGTGGGATTTTCAAGTTTAAGGTTTACACTTCTTCCCAACCGAAGCCGTTCTACTTGATTTTGGCATTGATAGTATAGAATGATAAATTTAGATGAATTTGAAAAATACTGCTTGAAGTTCGAAGTTTATTTTATAGCTCCAAATAAGTTGAAAAACTTAAAAGTTTTTGTTCTGCCATTATTTCGAAAAGATTCTTGCCTTCTGCAAGGATAGGTAAAATCTTTAATCTATTTGATAAGACTTTAAACACGTTGGTTGGTAGGCTCAAAGTTCTGGTAAATAATACAAGAGTTTACGAATTTATAGAAAAAGGTACTTTACTTAGATAATATTTGATTATTAGCTGATAATTATTAAATATATTAAACACTGTTCAAAAAAAGTTGTCTCAAAATTTTTTTTTGAACAGTGTTTAATATATTTGTGCATCAAATAATGTTTAACATGTCTATATCGAAAAGGAAAGAACAGGAAAAAATAGAAATGCACAAACGAATACTGAATAGTGCGCGTAAGATTTTCCTTGAAAAAGGCTACGAGCAGACCAGTATCCGCAACATTGCCAGTGAAATCAGTTACAGTCCAGGTTCAATATATTTTTATTTTAAGGACAAGAGCGAGATTTTTCATGAGCTTCATAAAGAGGGGTTCCGCTTGTTTTTAAGCCAGATGAAAGCGTTGGATGTCATAGCAGACCCTTATGAACGCTATAAAGCGCTGGGCCTAGTATTCATTCGCTTTGCACAAAACCATACTGATTATTATAATCTGATGTTCCTAGTGAGTGAAACAGGGAAAGCACAAGGAGAAGGATTTCAGATCGCACAGGAAGCGATTGAGCATTTGTCCGGCGTGATACAGCAATGCCAGGATCAAGGAAAATTTGTGGGGTTGAACAATAAGTTTTTTACATTGATGACGCTGTCTTTGGTACACGGTATTTGTTCACTGTACTGTAAAGACCGGATGTCGGGTTTTTTTGAAAAATCAAGTGAGGAGTTGATGCTGCACGGATATGAAACTTTTATTGCATTGATAGAACTGAAGTAAGGTCAGGAATATTTAAATTTTAGTCAGAAAGAGTAAGCGTTATTATAAGGCCAGTTGCGACAGGATGTTTTTCATCCTGAAAAAATTGGCCTCTTCTTTTAAATTTTAATTAAACAGTGTTTAAAATTATTACAGTGAACAAGTTGCTAAAAAAATCAGGCGCTTGGAAGGCGGCGCTTTCGTTTCCAATGCTTGCTATGCTAGCCTACCCATCTCAGGGACAGAGCAGGCTCCATAATTACATCATCGAAGGGCTTGGGGCAAACCAAAGCATCAAACAGCAGAATTTTCTGCTGGAAAGAAACGTGCTGGCCCTAGCAGAAGCCAAAACCATGTTTCTGCCCAGCGTTTCATTTTCTGCTACCTACACCAAGGCAAGTGGCGGACGAACAATCGATTTCCCAACCGGAGATCTTTTAAATGGGGTGTATTCCACGCTCAACCAGCTTACCAGTACCAACACTTTTCCTAATTTGCAAAACCAGAGTATTAAGCTGTTTCCCGACAATTTTTATGATGCGAAATTCCGCACCACGTTGCCTCTTATCAATGCTGAACTGGTTTATAACAAGCGTATCAAAGGCCAGCAGGTAGGTCTGCAAAAAGCAGAGGTGCTTGTGTATAAGCGCGAATTGGTAAAAGAGATTAAAACCGCTTACTATCAGTATGCCAAAGCAATTAACGCCGTTAAGATCTACGAGTCTTCACTTGGACTGGTTCAGGAGAGTAAGCGTATCAATCAGGCGCTTTTTGATAATGAGAAAGTGAATCGGACTGGGGTAATCCGTAGCACCAATGAAGTAACGAAAATCAATGCATCGCTGACAGCGGCCAGAAAAACTAAAGAGTCAGCTAGGTATTATTTTAATTTTCTGCTCAACCGTACGCTCACCGATAGTGTCCAGATTGATTCCATTACCAGCTTGCCGGAACTTAGTCTACTATCTGCTGGCGATGTAGCAGGAAGAGAAGAGCTTGAAAAACTTAAAATTTCCAAAGACATCAGTACCAACCTGACTGGGCTTGCTAAATCCTACATCATCCCCAGGGTAGGAACGTTTATAGACCTGGGTTCGCAGGCATTTGAGTGGAATTTCAATAAAAAGAGCCGCTACTACTTCTGGGGGGTATCACTGGACTGGGACCTTTTTGCTTTTGGAAAGAATAATTACAAAATCAAAAAAGCAGTCGCCGAACAGGAAAGCATTTCAGCCCAGTCAGACTACATCGCAAAGCAATTACTAACGGAGCTGAAAGTACGCCAAAATGAGATGCAGAGTGCGATAGCGCAATACCAATCTGCTCAGTCGCAACTGAAAACCGCCCAAACCTACTATAACGACGAACTGAAATTATACCGGGAAGGTGTGGCAATTTACATTGAATTGCTGGATGCACAAAACCAGCTAATCAATGCCCGTCTGGATGCCAATATCGCGCTATTCGACATCTGGATTACCCATGCTTCCATAGAACGCGCCAATGCCAGTTTTACTTTTCAATAATTTAAAAACATAGTATATGAAAACGATACCATTAATAATTTTGGGAGCTGTAGTCTTTCTGGGCTGCAAACAGACACCCAAAGAAGAAGTCCATTTCG
Organism: Arcicella lustrica; assembly: GCF_034930985.1. NCBI lineage: Bacteria > Pseudomonadati > Bacteroidota > Cytophagia > Cytophagales > Flectobacillaceae > Arcicella > Arcicella lustrica. Next base: position 56,425 of record NZ_JAYGIM010000011.1, on the reverse strand, counting down.
ATGAGAGGGAAGCGATTCCTGTGAAAGTTTCAGTGGTAAGCTCACTTGACGTTTCGGGAAATATCAGTGCCACAGGTCTTGTGAGCACCGAACACGAAGCAAAGTATAGCTTTAAAATTGGAGGGGTGATTAGCCGTATTCTAGTCGAGGAAGGACAATCTTTCAAAAAGGGGCAATTGCTGGCTGTCTTAAATGCCACAGAAATTGCGGCGGGTTTGAGTCAGTCGAACTTAAATGTTGAAAAAGCGCAACGCGATTATGACCGGGCTGTAAATCTTTACAGGGACAGTGTGTATACCAAAGAACAGTTGCAGAATACCAAAACGCTACTTGATATAGCAAAAAAAGGGGATGAAGCAGTTTCCTTCAACGAGCAGTATTCCAGGATTTATGCCGCTTCCGATGGTTTTGTAGCCCAGCGACTGGCCTCGGAAGGTGAGGTGATTGCACCAGGTAGCCCTGTTCTGATTATCAATGAGACAAAACAGGACAAAAGCTTTCTGCTCAGGGTTGGGCTTACCGATAAGGAATGGGCTTCTGTTTCAGTCGGACAAAAAGCAACGGTTACCTTGGATGGCTATCCGGACAGACCAATTGATGCTTACGTACAACGGAAGTCTCAAACTGCCGACGTAGCTGCGGCATCTTTTCAAGTGGAATTGAAATTGAAACTAACCGACATTAAACCTGCCGTGGGCATGTTTGGGAAAGCACAGATTGCTACCGGAAAAGCGCAGCATGTGATGAGCATTCCCTATGATGCCTTGGTGGAAGCGGACGGATACACGGCCTATGCATTCATTTTAAATGGCTCTGGAAAAGTAAAGAAAGTGGCCGTTGACATTGCCAGTTTCGACAATAAAACGGTGTATCTGAGAGACGGGCTAAATGCAACCGACCAAGTGGTTATTTCTAATAGTGCTTACCTGAATGAAGAATCTAGAATTAAAGTAATCTCAAAGCAATGAAAATTACCCGTTTCGCTGTTAAAAATTATCAGTTCACCCTGATTATTTTCCTTCTGGTTGCTGTTGTCGGCGTGTTGACACTGCTTACCATGCCACGTTCAGAAGATCCCACTACCCATCCGCCACAATATCTGGTCACGGTAATCTACCCTGGCACGAGTCCAAAGGACATGGAAGAACAAGTGGTAAAACCCATAGAAAATAAAATTTACGGTCTGGAGAACATCGACAAGATCCTGACCACGGTGGAAGACGGCGTAGCCGCAATCCAGATCAAGTTCAAATATGGTGTCGATGTTGATAATAAGTACCAAGAAATTTCCACGGAAATCAACGCCTTAAAAAACAGCGAGCTTCCCAAGGAGATTTACCAGATTAAGACCGAAAAAATTGCCTCATCCGATGTGAAAATTATTCAGGTTGCGCTGATATCAAACACCGCATCATCGAAAACATTGAGGGACAATGCGGATATCTTAAAGACCAAACTGGAAAAAATCACCAACCTGCGGGAAGTGAAATACACAGGGATGCCAGAGCAGGAAATACGTATTGATATGCAGTTAGATAAGCTGGCGCAGTTAAAAATACCAATGAACCTGGTTGTGGGCAGTTTGCAAAGTGAAGCGGCAGACATTCCAGGCGGAAGTATTCATGTAGACAGCAAGGTTTTCAATGTCAAAACCAGCGGCAAGTTTAAAAATGCAGAAGATGTTGCTAATTCGGTCATCTACAACGCCAACGGAAAAATAGTTTACCTGAGGGATGTTGCTAGGGTGAGCTATAAAGACGGTACCGTCAGCCACATTACCCGGATTAACGGCCAGCGCTGTATTCTGGTTACCGCAGCAATGAAAAATGATGTTGACATCAGTCAGGTTAAAAAAGAGTACACGCCTGTATTGGAAGAATTCAACGAAACATTGCCTGAAAATATCAAAATGGTCAAAAACTTTGACCAAGCAGATATGGTTTCAAAGCGGTTGGGGCATCTAGGTTTTGATTTCGGGCTGGCCATTTTACTTGTGATAGTTACGTTGTTGCCGCTGGGTTTCAGACCATCGTTGATTGTAATGATCTCGATACCGCTTTCTTTGGCCCTTGGCCTTATTGCGATGAACCTTTTAGGCTACTCGCTTAATCAGCTTAGTATTGTAGGTCTTGTTGTAGCATTGGGCTTGCTTGTTGATGACAGTATTGTAGTTGTTGAAAATATTGAAAGGTGGCTCAGAGAAGGGCACTCCAGAAAAGATGCAGTCTTAAAAGGAACCAGTCAGATTGGGGCAGCTGTTGTAGGTTGTACCGCAACGCTTGTCATTGCGTTTTTACCATTGGCTTTCCTGCCTGATATGGCTGGAGAATTCATACGAAGTTTGCCGATGGCCATCATTACCAGTGTACTGGCATCGATGATCGTAGCACTTACACTGGTACCTTTTATTGGAAGCAAGATCCTGAAAACCCATGACCACGGAGAGGGTAATTACTTTCTGCGAAAATTGCAGGGCTTTTTGACCTATTCCTACCGTGGCATCATGCCCATGGCTTTGAAGTGGCCTAAGGTTACGATTGGTATATCTCTTGCATTGAGCGTACTGGCATTTTTACTGTTCCCACTGGCAGGTTTTAAACTTTTCCCTACCTCAGAAAAACCGATGTTTCTGATCAACATTAAAATGCCCCTGCAAGCCAATATTACAGAAAGCGATAGGGCTACAAAGCTGGTGGAAACGGAGCTAAAAAAACATGGAGAAATCATTTATTACACTTCTAATGTGGGAAAGGGCAATCCGCAAATTTATTATAATGTTCACCAGCAGGATATCAAACCGGATTTTGCACAAATTTTTGTGCAGTTGGAAGAAGAAACAAGCCCAGATGCTAAGACAGAACTAATCAAAAGATTAAGAGGCAAGTTTGGCGATTTCCCTTATGCAAAAATAGAGGTGAAGGATTTTGACCAGGGCACCCCGATTGAAGCCAACATCGTGGTACGGGTTTTCGGAGTCAATCAAGACACGCTACGGTCCCTTACATTCAAAGTGGAAGAGATACTGCGTAAGCATCCCGGCACCTTTTTCATCAATAACGAGCTCAATACCTATAAGTCGGATGTGAAGATTAGTATCGACAAGGAAAAAGCCAGAACATTGGGCGTAATGACCAGTGACATAGATAAGGTGATTAGAATGGCCGTTGCTGGACTAAATGTCGGAGATTACATTGATGACAGGGGCGATGCCAGAAATGTGGTCATTACGATCCCGCGTGAAAAGTTTTCAAATCTGGATGCACTGAAAAACCTTTACGTCAATAATATCCAGGGTGTTCCTGTGCAAATAGATCAGATTGCGACCATCGGTTTTGAAACCTCACCAACCGCCATCAACCACTTCAACAAGTCGAGGTTTGCAAAGGTTACTTCGCTGACAAAGGACAACCTGCTGGCCAACGATATTTTGAAAGATGTTGTACCGCAGCTTAACAAGTTGAAAATGCCGAAAGGATATTATTACAAATTGTCTGGTGAGGCCGAATCAGAAGGTGATGCACTTGGCGGAAATTTTCTATCGGTCATTATCTTGAGCACATTCCTGTTTATTGGCGTCCTGTTGTTACAGTTCAAAACCTTCAAGGGGATCATCATTGTTTTATCAATCATCCCATTGGGTGTTTTGGGTGGTGTGGTATTTCTGCTACTGACTGGAAATCCGATGTCGCTTGTTTCGATTATTGGGTTCATTGGACTCTCTGGTATACAGGTCAAAAACTCATTGCTGCTTGTCGACTTTACCAACCAGCTCAGGGAAGAAGGTAAAAGTATAGAGGAAGCGATCAGCATTGCTGGAGAAACCAGATTCCTGCCCGTTGTACTTACTTCAATAACTGCTATATGTGGGCTGATTCCTATTGCCATGAATCCCAATCCGCAGATTGCACCACTTGCCATTGTATTGATTGGAGGACTAATCAGCTCAACCATACTATCCCGGATTGTTACCCCGGTGATGTACAAATTGATCCCCCCAAGCCTTGATAATGACATTAATAAGGACTAACATAAAACGGTACAAAATCAGATGAATGGAAATGCAGGAGTCTGCGGGATTTTCTGAAAGAAAACTTCATTGATAAAAACAAGCTCGGTATTTCTACGGGGAAGGTTTTTACTCGTACCCAAACCCGGCATATCAGCATGCTGATTTCCTGAAATAGAGCATAATCTTAAATATACCCAATGGAATGACATTCAAAACTCAAATATTACTAACATAAATATATAATCTATATGAAAGAATACATATTGCTCACCGGAGCATCATCCGGTATTGGCTATGAGATGGCCAATCAACTGGCTGCGAAAAAATTCAACCTGATATTGGTGGCCCGTACCGAATCCAAATTACAGCAGATGCAAGCTGAACTAACAAATAAGTATGGCATAGGAGTTGAGTATTATGCTGCTGACCTCTCTGATGTAAATGCTGCAATAAACCTTCATAAAGCGGTGAAGCAGGAAAAGTTTATAATAACTCATCTGGTAAATAATGCTGGTGTAGGAAACTATGGCAATTTTACTGAAACGCTACTGGAAGAAGAACTGAGTATGATTCAGTTAAATATTTCCAGTCTGGTGGTACTCACCAAGCTCTTTGCACAAGATATGGTCAGCCGCAAGTCTGGACGAATCATGAATGTAGGCTCGGTCGTTTCATTTTTACCAATGCCTTATTTTTCTGTTTATTCTGCTACCAAAGCTTTTGTAAAAGCATTTAGCGAAACACTTGATGCAGAATTGGACGGCACTGGTGTTACCGTTATCTCTCTATATCCAGGTACAGTAGATACTGGTTTTACAACCCAAGAGATGGCATCTACCAATCTTCACAAAACCAAACCAATGCATCCCAAAGAAGTGGCAACGCAGGGTGTAAAACATCTATTAGAAGGAAATGGCAAAAAAGTAGTGGGCTTTCAAAACTGGTTTAACTCTAAACTCCCAAATTTTGTGCCTGATAGTATTATGATGAAAATTAAGAAGGGTTTGGCAAGTCAAAAATAAATATATAATGAAAACAACAAAATTATTCATACTCGTTAGCTTAACGGGTATGTCACTACTACTTTCTTCTTGTTATTCGCACAAGAAAGTGATTCAATCAAGTTTGCCTTATTCCGAAAAAATCAACTGGCCGAAAGGTTTTAAACCAGCAGAATCTGATTTTTTCATACATAATGAAATAGACATTAAAGCCTCCCCCCAGGTGGTTTGGGATATTTTCATCAATGCTGCCAAATGGCCTGAATGGCACAAAAAAACCGAAGGTATTCAACTGCTGAACTCACCTGAAGGTAAGCTTAATCCATCAAGTGTTTTTATCTGGAATCCTGCAGGAAAATTCACTTCAACCATCAAGGAATTTAAGCCTCCCTATAATATCGCTTGGTTAGGCGAAACCGATAATAAAAACATGACCGTTTACAATGCATGGGTGATTATCCCAACCGAAGATGGCTGCAAGGTTGTTTCATGCGAAACCCAAAATGGTCCCAAAACGAAAGTGGAGAAGATTTTTGCACCCAATATGGTTAGCAAAAATATTGGGCAATGGTTAGTAAGACTGAAAGAGCAGGCAGAAAAACACTAATTTATATAAATGAGACTTATGTCAACTGCATTTTATGACATTAGAATAAAGGTTACATTCAAAAGACAGTATAACAGTGGGCATACCAGAAAAAAAACTCAGAGAGCATGCAGCAATGAAAAAAATAATTCTTGATGCTGCGTATGAATTGTATTCAGAAAAAGGGTTGGACTTTACAACCATACGTAAAATTGCAGAGAAAATAGATTATAGCCCCACTACGGTTTACCTTTACTACCCAAGCAAGGATATGATTTTCTACGATATGCAGAAATTGGCATTTGAAAATCTGCTTGCAACCCTACAATCTGTTGATGAACATAAAAACGCATTCAATAGATTAAATATTCTTGGCAAGACTTATATTGATTTTGGTGTACAAAATCCCCAAAAATATGATTTGATGTTCATTTTGCATTCCCCAATGAATAGCATTCAGTTAAATCAACCTTGGGGTAACTTCCAGGAAACTTTCCAATTTATGCAAAGCATAATAAATGAATGTATAGCCAAGAAAATCATCATTTACACTGATCCACTTACTACATCATTGCAATGCTGGGGTTTCCTGCATGGGCTCACTTCTTTATATTTAAAAAAGCGATTTTCTAATTTAAGTTGTGCTGGGCAACACAACTTAAACCCTATTTATCAGGCCTGGAACGAGTACATAGGATACATTAGCATAGCTTCGGGCTACAATAATGGGGAAATTAAAGCCTGATATTACATTGATATAGTTAGTGGCGGCTTCTAAATCAAACAATATAACTTAGCTACTTTATCCACTAACAATCGGTTCTTCACTTAGGCTAGTAGTCATGCTTCGTATCAACGTAGGGATAAAATTACACAAGAATACAAAAACTGCGAGACGTTAGTACTAATTTTATATGCTTCTCTCATTTACCATCTAAATCCTTATGATTTTGTTAATACGGCTAAACGGTTATAATCAAGTCCATCTTTTTATCCACTCAACAATGTCATTGGTCACAATATTACCTTTTTCTTCATTCATCAAAAAAAATGCCCAATACCTCTATATAAACGAAAGCTATTATCTGTTGAATTGGTTTGCTGTTAGAAGTCAATCGCATCTTGTGGAACAACATACAAATCTGCATCACCGCTAACCAAAAGTACGAGGTCTGTAGATTTTCGGCTGTTGTCTCGCAAATATTCTAAGCCTAGTTTAAAAGCATTGATTAATGATACAGAGCATTTTTTAGTGAAAGTGCCTTCCACTGAAAGCGAGCCTTTAAGACCGCATATTTTACGTGAATTGACTCTTGCAGAACTTTTATTATCTCCGATAAATTTACCAGTTTCTTCTATGAATAATCAGTATCAAAGAGAAAAGCAGAAATAAGTAACACTGACTGTATTAACCCTGTTGAAATTGTTGCTGATAAATTAAGTACTATTAGTGATCCTGTACCTACTTTAAAGCAGCTCTGGAAGGTGTAGGAGAATTGGTTAATTTGTCGATTGGTTAGTATAAACCATACTGTAATGGAAGAGACAAAATAAAATAGCAGTCACAGGAAGCTTTGTAAATACTTTAAAATGGCTTGCGGAGAAAAACAAATCTATTCTCCGCATATTATGCGGAGAATAATCACTATATTCACCGCATAATTTATTCTTGCATGGGCAATTACATACATCAACAGGCTAATTGGACAAACTTTACTTGGGACGATGCTACTCTTTCAGTCCCACTTGGAAAGGTTAGAAATCTACAAGGCAGACTCATGGGTAAAATGGGACAATTGGGCTTTGGTCTTCAACAAGAAGCTTTTCTGGCTACCCTTACTTTAGATGTACTAAAATCAACTGAAATTGAAGGTGAATTTCTTAATCCTGAGCAAGTCCGCTCGTCTTTAGCAAGGCATTTAGGAATGGATATTGTTGGTTTAGTGCCTTCTAATAGAAATGTAGATGGAATTGTTGAAGTAATGTTAGATGCTACACAAAATAATCAATCTCCACTCAGCGATGAACGTTTGTTTAATTGGCATGCTGCACTTTTTCCTACTGGTAGAAGTGGAATGTACCCTATAACAGTAGCAACATGGCGTACTGGTATTATGCAAGTGGTATCGGGTGCTATGGGTAGAGAAAGGATCCATTTTCAAGCATCAGAAGCTTCAAAGGTAAATCAAGAGATGCAAGAATTTATCTCGTGGTTTAATGGAGACCAAGTGATTGACCCTGTTTTAAAAGCAGGAATTGCACACCTTTGGTTTATAACAATTCACCCTTTTGATGATGGTAATGGTAGAATTGCAAGAGCAATAACTGATATGCAATTATCAAAAGCAGATGGCAGTCCCCAACGTTTTTTTAGTATGTCAGCACAAATTCAGAAACAGCGAAATCTTTATTATGAAACCTTAGAAAAGGTACAAAAAGGCACTTCGGATATAACTATTTGGCTTGATTGGTTTTTAGAATGTTTAACAGAAGCTTTACTCAACACCGATGTAATTCTTGAAAAAGTACTGACAAAAGCAAGATTCTGGGAAAAGCATAGAAATACTTCTTTTAATGAAAGACAGCAACTTTTGTTGAATAAACTCATGGATAATTTTGAAGGTAAACTTACTTCTTCAAAATGGGCAAAAATAGCGAAATGTTCAGCGGATACAGCTTTGAGAGATATTCAAGATTTAATGTCAAAAAAGGTTTTACAGAAAGAAAATGCAGGAGGAAGAAGTACTAATTATGAACTGGTTTATTAGTGTCAAAATGTTGGAGTTAGTCCATTTACAGCCCTTACTAGAAAATTTGGGACAAACTAAAAATCTGATGGCACTAGATTTATTACCAGTATCAAAACATGGAGATAAGTAACTATAAGTAGAACATTACAGACATTTGTTTAGACTCAAAATGCTTTATATTTAATATAATTATAAAGCTAAATAAATTCTTTGCTTATCGCTTCTTTGTACTTAATTAACAGTAAATGTTTTCCATTTTCCGAGGCTATTTCTAACACACTAACTTTACACAAAGCATCGATTCTAGCTATTTGGTCATTAGCTGAATCTACCTTTCCTAATTCATCATCAAAACCTGCAATATTTTTTATAGCATTTTTAATGATTGAAGTAAGTTTTTCAAAGTTTTCAAAAGATAGGTCTGAACTAACCAGATAGTTTTCGAGTCTTGCTCCTTTTCTATAAGTTGGATAATTTTCTAAACCCATGAATGCCAACATCCAATCCATATTGTAGTAACCAATAGTCTTAGTAATTCCTATATAATCTGCAATTAGTTCGTCGTGAAGGTTATTAGACGCACTGCCATATTTTTTTAGCGTAAATAGATGTGCACACTCATGTTCAAGTCTGATTGAAAAGGAATATAACTTCCATTCAGATTCAGATATTGCTAAACTACTAGCAGTAACGTTACTGTAAGGTTTTGTACTTAAAATGATTATTCTATCTTTAAATAACCCTGAATTTGGTAAGACATTTTTTGCAAATTCCTCATTCCAGGTTTCTAAAGGATTATTTGCTAACCAATCTTGTTTCAAAGAATGTAATCTATGCCAATTATTAATTCCATTAATTAGTATTGCTCCCATTGAATCAGGAATAGAGATTGGGTTATTCTTGTATAAAAGGCTTTGAACGATTTGTTTAAAGTCCTGATTGTTAGGAACTTTTATCACTGGAACTTTGCCCGCTATACTTTCGAAAATATTAATTTCAATTCCATCTGGATCAATAAGATTTAGTGTATTCTCCCTTTTGTCTGTAGCATTTTTCCCTTTCAATACCGTATCAACGTAATCCTCAGTTTTATTTATTCCTTCTACTATAGGGAAATTTAATTGAGGATAACACATTTTCAAAATGGAAAAGGCATTTCCACTAGTAGAATCTGCCGCATAACTTTCCCATGCACTAATATATGGCTCGTCAATCAATAAGGAGTTAGGTTGTGCTTTTTGAGAAGAAAACTTATTCTGAAAATACAATTCCAGTTCTTTAGATAAACCGTCACCTTCTTCTTTTAATGCCAAACTTGATAAAGTAGTTTTCATTGATTAAGCAATTTGGCGTTTGGCAAGTTGTGCAAAAAGAGCATCATTTTCCATTAATTCATCATACGTACCAGCTTCAACGATTGTTCCTTTATCCATCACATAAATACGGTCAGCATTCTTAATGGTACTTAGTCTATGAGCTATTATGATTCGGGTTGCTTGAAGTTTATCTAAACTTTGAGAAACAATATTTTGTGTTCTATTGTCTAATGCACTCGTTGCTTCATCCATAAACAGTAACCTTGGCTTATGTACAATTGCCCTTGCAATCATCAATCGTTGTCTTTGTCCACCCGAAAATGTGCCTGCTCCTTCACTAACAACGGTGTGCATTTCCATTGGCATTTGCTTGATATCATCCTCCATTCCTGCCATACGAGCAGCTTCCCAAGCATCATCTAATGTCAATTCGGAATTCCCCACTATATTTTGATAAATACTTCCTGACATTAACGCACCATTTTGTAAAACAACGCCGATTTGTCTTCGTACTAATTCTTTATTCATTGATTCAAAAGAATCTGTATCATAATAAATAGAACCTGCTTCGGCTTGTTCAAAGCCTAAAAGTAATCTCATAATCGTAGATTTACCAGAACCTGAGGCTCCTACGAAGGCAACCATTTCGCCTGGTTTAACTTTGAAAGTAACGTTATTTAATACCAGTGGAAGGTCTTCTTTGTATCTAAAAGAAATGGAATTCATTTCTATTTCTCCTGCTAATTCACCAGGGTCTATACTTTGTTCTGCAGATTCTGTTTCTTCTTCTAAGATAGGTTTAACTCTTTCATACAATGTAATTACATTCAGTGACGTAATTAGAGCCATGCTTAGTCTCAAACTATCATTCAAAAATTTGTTAAAAGCACTAATAAAAGCTAAAAAAGCTCCTACTGAAAGCATACTTACAGCTCCAGTCGAATTTAATATGGTATAATATAAGAATGAGAAAAAGAAGATGCTGGTTAAAAGTGGGTAAGACGCATTGAATGTTTCTACAAAATTTTGATACATTCCTGAGTTAAATCCAAGTTTTTTTAAGTTTGAAAACTTATCTGCCCAAAGTGTAAAAACTCTACTTTCTCCTCCCGTTATTCTTATTTTAGTAATCCCTGATAGAAACTCAAATAAAAATCCTTGTATTTCACCTTGATACTTAGATACTTGTCGGTCATATTTTAATTTTAGTAATCCAATGCAAACTATAAAAGCGGCTGCAATTGCACCTAAGAGTACACCAACCCAAGCCAACTTGGCATCATAATAAAAAAGTAATATCAAATTGACAAAAGAGAAAGCTCCACTCAATACCGCTGTCATTAAAGTATTTGAAACAATTTGACGAATAGCATTAATACTTAATACTCTATTGGTAAGGTCGCCGGCAGAGAATTTTTTATAAAAAGTCACAGGTAATCTTAGCATGTGATCCATTACACCCGCTTGCAAATTAATACTTGACTTTGATTCAACCCTTAATTGTAGGACTCCTTGAGCAAGCTGTAAACCTGCAGATACGAATCCTATCATAATCATAATAGCAAAAACTTCAGTGTGAAGAGATTTATCAGCAGTTGGAATAACATCATCGTACATCAATCCAGATAGCATTGGTATCAATAAACCAATTAAAGTTCCTACGAATGCTGCAAGTATCAATATTTTTGAATCTTTCTCTACTCCCTTGATGGCAAAAGTAACTACTTTTTTGATTGAAGTCATTTTGCTATCAAATCCAGCAAAGAACATATTGCCAATCGGTTCTAAAGTATCTGCAACTTCATTATCAATGACTAACTCTTCGCCACTTGACAAATTTTTCATTACATAACTTGTAGAAGTTTTTTGTATTAATGCTACTGGAGTTTTGTCTTTTTTGGTAAAAGCCAATAAATGTCCGTTTTCTTCTTTCCACCAAGTTCCTCGCAGAATAACTTTACGAATTCTTATTTTCGAGCTCTTTGCAATGGCATATAATTGATTGTTAGTACTATTTTGGTAGGATTCTATGTACTTAGGCTCTTCCAAATCAAATCCAATCTGATTCCCAATTAATTGACAGGTTGCAAAAAGAACACTTTGTTTATTTGAATTTTGATAAACAGCAGATGGAGACTTTTCATCATTACCTACTACGATAGATTTTATTTTTTCTAAAGTCGTTTTTAGTCCTTGCGCTTCATTAATAAGTTTATCTTGGAAACGATTACTTTCTTCTGTTCTTTGGTTTTCAATAATTTTATTAAGTTGAGTATAGAAATACCCTTCTAGTTTGCTCAATGAAAGTAGAAAATATATTTCGTCTTCAATCAGTACCTCTCTAGTACTTAACACTCTCACTTCTGTAGCATTGGTAAGAGACTTTATCCATAATTTATTTGAAACAGGTGCAAGAAAATCAGGATATTGCGCTGAGCTGATAGGGGTACTTTCAGAAAAAACGTCAATTTCACCCTTTAGCAGGTGAATCCAATTGATGCCACTTGAAGGGAAAGCAACCGTATTTTTTTCTAAAGTAGTTATTTTAAAATCATCAAGTGCTGTGTAAATTCTTGGAGTATTATTAGTATTTAAAATGGTAGATGTTTTAGTAATCCATTTATTAATCATATTCTTTAAAAAGAAGGGATCAACATCAAGTAGATTATTTTTGTCAATTGCTAATAAAGTAGCTTCATTTGATGAAATGATAAGCCTTGTATTATCAGTATGCTCAAGAGCCAATAAACTAAATAATATTTCTCCTTTCTGTGCGGTGTACAAGTGTCTTAAAGCAATTAAATACTCTCCATTTTCACCAATTTTAGTATAAAAAACATTTACTTCACCCGAAAGCACCAGCCAAAATCTATCCGTATCGTTCAGAATAAAGGGATTTTCAACTCCGATATATATTTTTTCATTTACAGACATGAGAGTAAATTTTATTAGTCCTTGATTTAAGTAATGAATACAATTTAAGCGACGTTTTGTATTTATGTAAGTGTTTGATTATTAGGTATATGAAGTGCTAAGCACCAATCACTTTTTACTAATCACTACCTAAGTAGATAATTATACTTTATTTTGATTCAATTAACTGAGCGTAAACACCGTTTTGCTTCATCAGTTCTTGATGAGTTCCTCGCTCTACGATTTTACCGTATTGCATTACGATTATTTCATCACAATCCATAATAGTGCTGAGTCTATGAGCAACAATCAAACAGGTACATCCTCTTCTTTTGATATTATCCATCACTAATTTTTCGGCCGTTGGGTCTAAGGCACTTGTAGCTTCGTCCATAATCAAAATAGACGGATTGGTGGCTAGTGCCCTTGCTATTTCTAAGCGTTGGCGTTGCCCACCGCTAAAATTAGAGCCGCCTTCCATCACCATACTATCATAAGCATCTTTTCTGACTGCTATAGTATCATGAATGGCGGCATCACGAGCAGATTGAATAATATTTTTATCCGAAATGGTAGTATCCCAGAAGGCAATATTTTCTTTAATTGTCCCATTAAAAATTAGTACTTCTTGGTCAATTACTGCCAAAGAATCTGTAATGATATGTCGGGGAATATCGTCTTTGGGTTTGCCGTCGAACAAAATTTCACCTTTCCACGGTTTATATAATCCAGAAGCTATTTTAGCCACTGTTGACTTGCCACTACCAGAGCCTCCAACCAATGCAACTCTACTGCCGGGTTTCAATTTTAAATTAAAACCTTCAACCAAAGCTGGCATCGTGGTATTATATCCAAAGGTTACATCCTTCATTTCGAAATATCCAATCAACTTTTGATTGTTGGCAGTATTTGAGTTTTTTGCTTGCTGATTATCATCTCTGAATTGGTCATCCACTTCATAATTTATTACATCATCTATACGACCCATGTCACTTTCTGTTTCATTTAACAATGTACCTACAGAAATTAATTGATTAACAGGCGAGATAAAATTCCCCATCAAGTAAGTGAAAGCTACCAACGCTCCAAGGGTCATCTGTCCATCCATGATTCTCAAAGCCCCTATGCCTAAAATCAAAGTAGTTGTCAACGAAGTAAGCAAAGGAGGAATAGCATTAAACCTAACTGATAACCATCCTAATTCTTGTTGTCCATTGGTTACTTTTGCTAAATATCCAATCCAATTTGTAAAGAAATCATTTTCTCTCCCCGACGCTTTCAAGGTCTCAATCATACTGATTCCAGATGTTGTTATGCCTAATAGTTTGCCCATTTCGTTGCTCAAACGACGATTCCCATCTTTCCTCGCTCTTGATACATATTTAATAACACCCACATTAAGCGCTGCCATTAATATCCCAATAAGAGTTAAGGGAACATCATACGAGAACATCAGGATGGCATAAAATATAACAACAATGATATTTAATGCAGCATTGGCAAGATCCCCACTTAGTAGTTTAGCAACCTTGTCGTTGAGTGATACTCTATTACCAATTTCACCACTATAACGTTGCGTAAAAAAGGCTATCGGTAAGTGAAAAACATGCCACAGGAACTTGCTAGAAGTAGTTAAGGCTAGTTTTGTTTCTAGTTTGAGCAAATAATATTGTTGCAGATAAACTAGCACTGCATTAATTATTAAGGTTACTCCCATAATCAGTAACAAAGGCATCACAAAGCCAGAGTAGCCATTTATCAAGTATTTATCAATAAATATTTGAATGAATGAAGGAATAACTAAACCAGGAATAACTAAGAAAAGGCTCACTAAAATAATATAGCCAATACTTAATTTTGAATTTGCAATTCTTGAACCCAAGGATGCAAGAAGCCCTCTTTTTTCATTTCCTTTTTCAAATGTTGCACTTGGATTAAATGTAAGTACAACTCCAGTATAAGCCTCATCAAACTCTTGATGACTTACTTGATACCTTCCTTGGGCAGGATCACTTAAAAATACTTTATTTTTGGTAAAGCCTTCTAACACTAAAAAGTGGTTAAAATTCCAAAATATAATCGCTGGTGTCTGGATTTGCATCAGCTTTTCAAGTGATTTCGCATAGCCTTTAGATTCTAAGCCAAATTCTCTGGCTGCTTTGATAATATTGGTAGCCTTTAAGCCATCTCTTGAAACTCCACAAGCGATTCTCAGTTTTTCCAAAGGAACGAACTTTCCGAAATATCCTAATATAATGCTCAGTGCGGCAGCACCACACTCCACACTTTCCATCTGTAATACTGTAGGAACCTTAACTGGTCTTGCCTGTTTTTCGATAACAAACTTGGTAGTATCCATCTTTTAAAATTTGTTCATTAGTACAGATCAAAAAATTTCTTAAATGCTGGTACCACGATTGTAGCAGGCGCTTCCTGTTTTATCGTAATTTTACCCGTGCATGAAGTACCTTCTTTTATCAAAATATCAGGGCCTTTAGCTGAAGTCCATTTGAATCCGCTGAATGATGCAGTATCTTTTTCAAATTCTACGTGAACTTCAAAAAGAGGTCCAGAGGCTAATAAACCTTTCGCTAATTGGTCATTCTTGACGGAAGTCATCATGCCTTGTTGCGTAATGGGGAAGTCAGAAATGTAAGTCACCTTGGCTTTGATAAAACCGTATTCTTGTGGTTGTACTGTAGATGGAACAACAAAAGCCTCCATGCCTTTTTTAATTTTTTTACCATCTTGCGAAGGAATATAAAGTACACCTTTAAGCTTAGTTATCTTTTTTTCATGCAAGTTTTTGACTTTGAACAAAGGCGTACCAGCAGCTACCATAACGCCTGCATCTGTTAACACTTCAACTACTTCACCATCATAAGAACTTCTTATATTCGACTGAATATCATATCTTTCAGATACAAACTGAAGATTCCTTTCGGCTTCTGCAATTCGTTGATTTTGTAAAGTAATTTTTTGCTGTAAATCAAATCCTATATTGAGTTTTCGGCTTGAGGTTTCTGCCATTTGAGATTTTAATCTTTCGATAGTATTCTTAGAAGCATCAATTTGTTGTTTTGTATTAGCAACTTGCGATTTTACGATTAATCCTTTTTCAAGTAAATTATTTTCAGATTCTAATTGATTACTCAGAAATGATAGTTTCTTTTTTTCTGACTCGATTTCACCTTGAATACTTATTCTATTTTGATTAATTATTTCGCTCTCCAACTGTGTCCCTTGACTACCGTAAGACATTAATTTCCCCATCTCCAATTTCCTATCCGACAATACAGCTTTTGCAGATTCTATTTGTTGAATAAGTTCAGGTTGTTGGATTTCAGCGATAATATCGCCTTCCTTTACATTTGTACCTATAGCAACACTCAATTTTACAAGTTGACCTTGCGAAGTTGCAACAACCTCATGAACCTCTCCGCCTAAAACTACTCCAACGGCATTGAGTTTTGTTTTTACTCTGCCCACAACAGCCCAGCCTATTCCAGTACTTAACGCTAAGAAAACCGTAAAAAGAGCAATCCAAGCTTTTGGACCAGTCACTTTTATTAATTGGTCTAATTTCTCTGGTGTCGAAAGTTTTTCCAATGCTGACTTTCTGAAAAATCCTGCTGCCATAGTTTTATTTTTTTATTAATTATCGGTTTGAGGAATACTATAAAATGATTTTTGATCTAAAGTAAATCCCTGATTATCTTGTGAAATTAGCGTTCCAGTTTCATGTCTAAGGTTAATGATTGCATTAGCAAATTGTTGGTAAGCCTGTAAATATTCTAATTGTGATGCCGTTAAGCGTTCTTGGAATAATATCAAATTTAAAAGAGTAGTCAATCCTGTTTGGAATTTCCCCTGTTCGTTGTTGAAAGCTACTTGGTAATTATTCAATGCCTCTTTTGCCTTTTCAAGTACAAGTACACTATTATTCAAATTGTTGAGGGCATTACTAATATTTAATTCTACATTTCTTTGAAGATTTTCATTAATCACTTTTTGGTCATTTAAGGCAACATTAATCTTAGCAAGATTACCTTTTGCTAAATTATTATTTACAGGAAATGTAAAGCTCAGTTTCGCTCCAACGCTCATATTTCTACCTTGATTACTTGTGAGTGAAGAGAAGGTTTCGCTAATACCATTACCCATACTTGCACTTCCGTAAGAAGCCAATGCCGTTAAATCTAATTGTGGTGTTGTATTATTGGCTGCCAATTTAGCTTGCATTTCTAATGCTTCATATACTTTCTTGAGTGCCTTCAGGTCTGCTCTTTTTCCTTTTGCAAGTTTAATGAAAGTGTTTTTATCTAAATCTTTTCTATACTCTGACTGAGAAATTGTTGGAAACTCATTTTCAGGAATATCCAACAACAGACTTTCTTCGTTACTAAGTCCGATTGCTCTCCCCAAATTAAGCCTTGCTGTATATAAATTCTGTTCAGCCAAAATCGTTAGTTTTTCCTGATTGGCTAAATCTGCATTTACCTGTACTATATCTCCCGCTGGTTTTTTGTCGGCCTTTATTAACTCATTTGTGATTTCTAAAACATTTCTAACCCTACTTTCATTCTGTTTATAAATTTCTACATTTTTAAATGCAGTAAAATAATTCCAGTAAGCAAAGCCTATCTGCAAGATTTCATAAGAATTTGTAAACTCATTATTCTTTTTTGAGTTCTCTATATAAAGTAGGGATACTCTTTCAGAGACAGTAGTAACCTCACGTCCTCTCCCCCTTAATAATGGTTGGGTTAAAGAAAAATTAATAGTACTTGTATGATTTCCCCAATAAGCTCCTACATTTTGATTAAAACTATCGAAGGGGAGATTACTATTATTGAAACCATAATTCAAACTTATATCTGTGGTTTGTCCTGAACGAAGCTTTTTACGAACACCCGCAGAGAATTCTGAAGTATTTGTTTTTAAAACCTTATCAACAAACTGATTTCTGGTATCTGCATCAAAAAGGTTGTACCTACTATTTCTAACTAATAATCCTGAATATGAATTAACATCAAAGACACTTTTTTGAATCTGAAAATCAGCTCCAGCATTTTGAATCGTATAAGTACTTCTTTTTAATAAAGGATTTTTATCAAATGCCTTATATGAGATTCCAATTAAATCACATTTGATTTTTGACTGACCGTATAAGTTGTTGATATAGACAACAAATAACAATATGTAAATACATTTACAAAATCTCATTACATTATGTGTTAAATGTTTACTTTATACTTCAGAAAATCTATGCAGTATTTGCCCAAATCTAGCTCCTGCTTGTGCAACACCATCCAATACACTAATATCTATTAAATCTTCTTCTTCTGGATTTCCATATCCTAACTGATCTGTGGTCTTTCTTAATCTATTTGATAGAAACAAAGCCAAAGCATAATAGAAATTTGCTCTAAATTCCATATTAGTTGAAAATCTAGCTGTTATCATTTCACGAGAAATTTGATAGACAACCGTTGGCTGAGTAACGATAACTGAAACAGAGGGTGGTCTGGATTCTAAGAATGACATTTCTCCTACTATTTCACCAGCTTCGAGTTTTGCAACTGTTTCATTATTGTTGGTACATACTGCCAACTGCCCCGATAAGACTATGTACAAACTATCAACAAACTCTCCTTTATTGATGAGTCTATCGCCTGTTTCCAGTGTTAATTTGCTACCATTGGTAATCATCCACTCAACATCTCTGTCATTTAATTGACCTAAGAAAAAAAGGACTCTTTTCATAATTATCTTGTTTTAAAGTAATACACTAATTTATGCTGTTAAAGCTTGACAATTAAGCCAAAATGTATGTCATTACTGCCATTGAAAGCTTTTGATAAGGTAATAGTTTTGCGTTCAGTCTGCATAGAATGGACGATTAACGTAACGTTTTAATAAGGTCTTTAGGTGAAACATCGTACTGACACATGAACAGCGTTGAAAAATAGTGAACATCATTATATCCAACGGAATAGGCAATCTGTGAAATAGAATTTTGGATATAATTATCAATCATCTGCTTTGCTTTGTGTAATCGTAGTATCCTTATATATTTATTAGGTGTTAAACAGACTAAATTCGCAATTTTTCTATGCAACTGTCTTTCGCTAACTGCCATTTTAAACGCTAAATCGTAGAGACTGAGGTAATCTTTGGTGATACAACCATAAATCTCTTTTTCAAGGCTCATGAGCCATTCCTGATCCATTTTTGTTATTTTTTGAGGTTTTATCTCATCTGAACACATTGCTCGGACATTTTGATTTTCCTCATAAATTTCAAAAATTTCTGGACGACCCTGAAAAGTGATATTGAGGGATTTAGATTTAGCTTTTCGCATTATTTCTTCTACGATGTCGCTAATTTCTTTGCTACTCGAAAAGATGATTTCATCAACAATATTTTTATGCTCCATCGAACTATTTTGACTCGCACTAATAATGTTTTCTAATGGGTTTTTGATATTCTGAACAATTTGTTCCAAAACATCTGGAGAAGACCAATCGATAGCTATGTTTTTTCTTGTGTCCATCATATTTTTTGTAAATAGCGTTTAGAGGTACTTGAAAAAAATGGTTAATGAAATTCAAGAGTATTTTAATATAACGATAATCAATATACGTTTTTTGCTTTAGTGTTACATTTTAAAAATGTATCAAACTCTAGGAAATAAAATCTTCGCCAAAAAGTATCTTGTGGATTTCTAAAAGCTTCAAAAGCTAAGATTGTTTCTTTGTCTATTTGTTCGATGGTTCTATTTTTTTCTTTTAAAAAAAGCTGTTTCAATTTTTCAGATTTCTCAAACCAATAATTTGCTCGTTCTAAATACAGCTTTTCGTTTGTCAAAAAATAAATGGTTTGGTAAAGTAATGCTATACCAATTGTTCCACTTTTCAAATCAAAGGTCAAATCTTCTTCTTTAAATCTGTCTTCTTTAATTTTTGAAAAAGATGCTATAAGATTAGCTTTTTTAAGTAACCTTTCATCTTGTAATAAAATCGCAATTTTTACAAACAACAGTGCAATTTGTAACTCTCCTTCATACAAAGAAATAATATTATTGGTAATGATATTATCGCCTTCAAACTCAGCAGGAAGAATTGAAATATCATCTTCAGATAAATCTAAAGGTATCAAATAAGTCCATAATAGATTAACACTCTTTTGTAGGGTTGTTTTTATTTTCTCTCTTTGAAATAACTCACTCAAAAAATATTCTTGAATGAGTTGGTGTAAGGCAAGATTATAACCTGTCATGTTCAAAGAGATATGTAAAATTTCTCCTTCTGCGAGTTTCTCTACAATGCTATCACAGTAGTCTAAATATTGGTTATCCCGATTAAGCATCCTAGTATTTATTTGTATCTTTCAGAGATTAATTCATATTTTGATGCTACTTCTGCATTGATGTTGAATGTAAGCAACTAACTTGGTTTACTTCTATTACTGCTCTTGCCCTCAAAGACTTGAATAAAAGTATTTTAAGTGCCTGTATTAATAAAATTTATTATGCGAAAGTGCCAAAACATTATGTGAAACTTGATTTTTGTGTGGATATAACAAATTTGGTTTTAAAGTACTTCGCTGAATATTTAAATAAATACACAACTTTAATGAAAACTAATAAATATGACTTTATAATAGACTTGTAGTTTATATCAAATAACACTAATTGTGAACCCCGTTGTCTTTATGGTGTCAAAATTTGTAAAAGCTTTTTGGTGTGCGTATTTTTTTGATATTTGTCCGTTGAATTGAGCCACTGTGCTTTTCATTAACAATAATTTTGTTGAATTTTTCATAGTTAAATTGATTTAGTTTATTTATTGAATCAAAATTAACGGGCAGTAATGCTGTACAAAAAAATATTATGTAAACACTTTAAAATATTATGTGAAATGCCCAACTTTTTAAGTTTAAACTTTCTTCAATATAAACCGACCTCAAAAAAAAATTTCTATCATATATTAGCATGGGGCATATACTTCACTTTAACCAATCTTAATTATTATTTAAGTACTGGGGGGCAGACCGATATTTTAAGCACCTTGATTAGAATGGTGTTGGTTGCAACTGTTCTTTTTTATGCAAACATCTATTGGGTTATTCCCAATTTTTGGGCTAAAAAAAGATATTTTGGGCAAGTTATAGCAATGCTGTTTTTAACAATAATATACATATATCTAAGATATTTATTAGATTTTTACTTATTGCCTGCATTAGGAGAAGAATATATTGGTTATCAATCTTTATCTAATCAATTTTTTTCTGATTCTATATGGTTCGCCACACAATACTTTTTGCTGAGTTTTGGCTATTGGTATGCTATACATGGAATAGAGAAAGAAAGAGAAAATAAAAGAATGGCAATCGAGCTTTTTGAATATAAATTACTCTTGAACAAACTTGAATTAGATTTTCTCAGACAGCAAATTAGCCCACACTTTGTTTATAATGTGCTTAGTTCTGTTTATACCAAAGTGTATAAACAATCACCTGATGCCGCAGAAATTATTATGCTACTATCTGAAATAATGTCGTATTCAACTGGAGCTTCTAAATCAGACGATGAAGTACCTTTGGAAGAAGAACTCAGAAATGTTGGAAGATTTATTGAGTTAGAAAAATATAGATATGGCTATGATTTTATCATCGACTACCATATAATTGGTAGCCCTGATTCAGCAGACCAAATACTCCCATTGATACTTTTAACATTTATTGAAAATGCTTTTAAATATGGAGATAGAAATAATGCAGAAAGACCAATAACAATCAAAATAGAAATTGATGACGATAAGCTGACTTTTTACTGCAAAAATGTAATCCAACAAATATCACCCTACAAAAAATCAAACAAAATCGGGATTGCCAACACTCAGAAGAGGTTAGCGATAAAGTATCCAGGTAAGTTCTTTTTGTCAAATAGAATTGAAGGTGACGAGTATGTTGTTCACTTTTCTCTTCAATTGAGGCATTAAACAAAAAAGCTTATTAGTTGTTACTCAATCAGATGGATTACATATTAGATTTAATTATTGATAAATCAACAATTAAATAGTTAAGTGCTTTAAATTGATGTTTAATATTAAAAATTTCACTTTCTCCATCAAAATAAGAACATTAAATACTAATTTTAAATAAAATATAAAATACTAACCGCCATCCAATCCATTTAACGCTTGATCTTCCACCTCTAATGCCAACATAAAATGCTGAATTGCTTAATCATTGATGATGAAAACCATGCCATAGAGCTACTTACCGACTATATTAGTAATGTTAGTTTTCTAAAATTAGGAAATACTACCAACGACCCAATTGTTGGTCTAAAACTAATAAATGAAGGGGATTATGATATAATTTTTTTGGATGTTGAAATGCCTAAAATAACGGGTTTAGAGTTGCTCTCTGGCATTACAAATAAGAGTAAAGTCGTCATTACAAGTGCGAATCGTGGCTATGCTGCAGATGGCTATGAAAATGAGATTTTTGATTTTCTCTCAAAACCAATTCGTTTTGAAAGGTTTTTAAAAGTAGTTCAAAAAATTTTTAATGCTACGACAAAGGAAAATTCGGATGCTAAAGGAGATTATATTTTTGTAAAACTTGAATCTAAAAATAAACTAAAGAGAATTTTATACAACGATATTGTTTACGTAGAAGGAGCAGGCAATTATATAACTATTCATACCATTAATGAAAAAGTTGTTACCTATTTAACCATTCGAGATTTTGAAGAATTGGTACCTTCTGAGAAATTTATGAGGGTTCAAAAATCATATCTTGTTGCAGTCGAAAAGATTTCGGGTTTGGAAGGAAATGAACTTCTCCTTGAAAATAACAAAAGTGTATTAGTGGGAGAATCTTATCGGCTGAAAGTCATTGAATTTTTGAGTGGCTTTATGAAGCAGAAAAAGAAGTGAAACAGAAGATAATTTATTTGAAAAAATATAGCCCAATTTCCTCGACTGCATAAGCAATTAATCCATTATTAATGGTTATCAAGATAAAAGCCGTTAGCATACTTTTGAGCGTAAGTATCCATTTCTTGTAGCTAAAAACTGAAAAATATTGGTAAAAAAACCAAGAGGAATAAATAATTTCTGAAACTGCAAGTCCCTGATTCATAATGCGCAAACCTGACATGTTGCTATAAAACAATGAAATAATTACTAATACGGTGGACATTATCAAATATGCACTCAATCTGTAAATATTTAATACCAAATGCTCCGTGTAGTTTTGGCGACTTTTCCTAAATAGTAAATAGCTTGTTAAAGCAAATAAAGGGATACCTGCAAGTGCTACAACTTTATAATATTCCTTAACTACTTTTTGAAAACCAGCAAATTTAGCTTCGTAAAGCTCATCTCTATTGATGTTAGACAAAGTACCAAGATAATGATTAATCGCAATGATTACGAGTATAAATGCGAAGTAATTAAAATGGTTTATTCTCTTCCCCTGTATGAATTCTCTGATACTGTGTCCCGGTCTGGTAAAGAGTTCTTTAATCGTGTGTGGAAAGCCTTTATCAAAGTGAAAAACTCCATGCACAAAATCGTGTACAAAGAAATGCTGCAAAGAAAATCTATGCGTAGAGGTCTTTTGTCCACAAAATGAACAAAAATTGTTTTCAACAACGCTATCACAATTTAAACATTTGTAATGAGTTGAATCAGAAGAAACGGTTAGTTTATCTTGTATTTCAATAGTTGCTCCCATATTATTACAAATAAATTCTTTAAATATTTACCCAACGTGTAATATACATTAACTGTTCTTTTTTATGTTCAAGAGAAAATAGGTCTAATCTATGATAGATATTTTCGATACAATTATGTTCAAATATTTTTAAGGAGTCATTCCCTTCCAAAAAATTATCTTTACTTTTCAAGTTGAAAATGGGTATGTCTCCATTAAGCATTTGTTTCATTTCATAATCAAGAATAAACCTATATTTTTCCATATTTTCTCCTTGAAAAGCTTTCGATAATAAATAGCGTAGCTTTGAGTTATATTCGTCAAAATTTGACATGAAAGATGCTGCTCTCATATACTTTAAAATTTTGAAATATATAAAGGTTGGTCGCCAAACATAGCGAACTTCATTATTTTGAAATAATTGTAATAAGAAATTATTAGATGTTAATTCCTTTTTTGAATTTAAAATAATATCGTAGGTAGAAGAAAACCCATCAATGAAATACTCTTTGTAATCACTTACCAAAATGTACTTCCCCTGGAATACAGGAATATTTTTAGCTATTATTTCTTTTGTAGCAAAACGAGTCATCCTCTTAGAATTTATGGTATTGGGATTTACCACGATTGTCTGTAACTCTGTTACATCGACATACCCATTTACTCCGTAGCCAACATTGTGTAATGGTGCTCCTGTTTCGGGATTAACAATCAAAACATTTTCTAATACTGAAAAAGGAGGAATTTTGAACTGATCATCCCATGAACGAAAAGATTTATCGTTAAAGAATGGCTGAATAATAGTTTCGTGATCAATTATGACAGGATTTTTATTTGATGCAATTAAATTCTCACGATGACAATCTCTGCTACCCAAAAGTAAGGTAACAGCTAATAACATCCCAGCTTTGTAGTAGTATTCTCCTAAATCCTGTTCTAAAGTAACTTCTTCGTAATGTACAAATTCTATCCAGCCATAACTACCACAATCCAACACTTTAAAAGTTTTTAGGTCTGTCTTTAATTTGCAATTAATCCAATCAATGAAAGAATTATATGAATTAGTTATTTTTATATTTCTCGGTTTGTATATCAGCTTTGTTCCATCTGACAAATACACTAAGGAAGTGCCCTCGCCATTGTGTCCATCACCGAGACTTACGTCAATATCTACAATCTTGATGTCTCTTAGGTTGAATACAGATGCTATATTTTCAAAATCTTCTTGAAAATGAGAAATAATATTATGAATATGATTTGAAAAATTAGTGCTCTTTATCTTTAGAATTTTATCTAAAACAGGATAATCAGATGCTAATGATAAGACCATTTTTTCTGTAAATTCATCATAGTTTATGTTCCCTTTTTCAATAAAATTATCTAATTCCGACTGTAATGTAACTTCTGCCGAATAACTCAAATCTTCTAATAATAGCGCCTCTAACTTATTTTTTAGATTAGATGATAAGTCCAAGAAAGAATTATTTGTAAAACTTTCAGTATAGGATAAAAGAATTTCAACAAACGGAATTGTTTTGAAATTATCCTTTATTAAATATGTGGCTTGATTCGTCATTTTATTACGATAAAAGCAGATGTTAAAATGTCATTTTTGAGTATTAATAATTCAAAGAGGTGGTGGAATATCTTAATCTTGATTATATCGGGAATAAAACATTATTGTTAAAAAATATCGTTGGAGTAGTTAGAGAGATTCTTACTATGAAAACCCAATTGCACTTATCTGGATGATTTACAATAAATCATCCAGATAAGTGCATACCTAATTTAAAACTTTAAGTAACCCGCCTCTCACAAGCCTTTTCGCTAATTTTAATTTATTTTCATTATTTAAAAACGGAATATCTTTAATCGAGAAAATACCTTCTTGTTGAGAAATAAACACTAATGTATTTACAATTTGCGAAGGTCCTTTTATGGTATTTCCTTGGAACGAAATTCTTGCCCCTGAAGCACTATTCGTTACTTTTGAGGTCAATCCTTCTCGTTTAGATAGCTGTGATTCTAAATGGATATGATTCAGTCTATCTAAACTTGAAAAATGCCCGTCTGGCTTTGGTTGCTCTTTTGTTCTGAACTCTTCTCCTAAAATGTTTAAAGAACCAGCAATATTTTCCTTCTGAAAGACTTGTTGTAAGATATTAATAAAGTCTAATTCTTCGTCAGTAGATAATAGGTTTTCATTATCAGAATTCAAAAAACCAATAGGAAGTGCTTTACGCAGTTCTATGTGTTTTTGGCTTAGATTTAATAACGATTTCGTGATAAAATCAATCCATTGTACAGATTGAATACCGACAGTAATGTGCATAGAGGATTTATCAGTTGTGTATGCCTCATGAGGAACACCTCGTGGCATATACAAAATATCCCCTGCACGCATAGTAATTTCTCTTGCACCAGTTAGTTGCTCTCTTTGAAAAGTAGGTTGATAGCTATTTAAAAGAGGTGTTTTGAGATGAGTCTCATCATACAATATCCAATGTTTTTCACCTGAAATTTGTAAGGCAAAAACATCATGCGAATCATAATGAGGGGAAAAGGCTTTTTCGTTTTCTGGAGTTAAATAAAGGTTTGCAGACGCATTATGACTTATATCATTCCTTAAACTTTCCATAAGCATTTTAATTGGCTCCCAAAAACGCTGAATTCCATTAATTAATATGCTATATCCATCAGCATAGGCAGTATAAAGCTGATTCAAGTTTAAACTTCCATCTTGATTTTCGTAAACAGTTGAATTCATTGGCTGATTACTTTTCACAACTTTCAAACTACTACCATGTGGTCGATTATATTCTAAAACCTTGTCCAAGTCTTCAATTGAGAATAGTGAAAAAAAGAAATCAGGGTTATTTCTTTGGATATGTAAAACTTGCTTTTCCCAATAATTAGCTGCAAAATCTTCTATATTAATCGGCTGAATTAAATCGGAGAAATTTTTCAATTCAGTTTGAATTTCGTTATGTGTTTCCATTTGTTAAAATTTAAAGTAACAAATAATATCTTCGTAAAACGTAATAAGCATTTATCTGAAAATTATAATATTTCAGATAAAAAGACCCATATAAACTAACCCCATAGTTTCTAACGCTTGAAATAAATTATACACAAGAGCCTTCTAAAATGAAACTTCCAGAAATTTTTAGAAGCCTTCTGGAAGTTATAGGAAATAGTTTTCTATTGATAGTACACAAGTAGTGAAAAATATTACAAGCATACCTATTTTTATATAAACCCCAACAGGGATTAAAAGACATAGTATAACTGCATTTAACTAGCAGGGTCTGTATCAGGTAGGGAATTGAAAACCGTCCGCCCGTAACATAATCGGAAAAATAAGCTCAAAAATCGTTAGAGACTGCAGTAAATTGTCAGTCGAAGCAATTAAACTTATTGTTCTTAGATTATTAGTTTGAATTTCTACTTTTTAACTCTTTATCTATAGAATTGACTTGACTATAAACTAGAATCAAAAGGGGTAAAAGTGCAAATGGAACAGCAAGTAAAGGTGTAACCCCTTTATTGATTGTCTGAAATATAGTGATAATAAGTAGTACCGTTAAAGCTCCTACAAATAAACCAAAAGCGAAAGAAGTAGATTTTTTCTTTTTGATTAAATCTTCTGTTCCCATGTCGCTAAAATTGTCTTTTTTGAGTTCCATTTTCATTTTGTTAATATTTTTATTTTGTTAGTATTTTTATGCTTACCGCCAACATAACGATATTATTTTTCTAGTGATTTAGAACGGATGCTTCATAAATACCTTTGAGCAACAAAAGAGGGCAAAGTTTTCTTGAATTAGGTTGTCTTAAATTGCACTATCCAGTTACTTATGATTTTACTTGGTCTTCAATTTTTTTCCACAAATACACTAATAATTATCGTCAAATATTAGTGCATTCGTGGCAATCAAAAAGCATCAAGTAAAATCAATGAGAACCTTTACCAGCATAATAAGCTCCGGCAACAAGTATAACGCCAAGTGCTATACCTGTAATTAAATCAGTACCACCTGCAACCGTTTCCAACTGCTCATCGGTTAATTCTAATTCGTCAATCTCAATTTTTCTTGGAATGTTCAAATATATTTTTGAAGTATCCGTTTGATCCTCTACTATAATCTTGATATCTGATTGCATCTTCTGCCCAGTAACTGATTCAATTGTAGAGATAGGGTTTTCTATTAGTTGCTCTTTAAAAGCCGAACTTTCCCATGCTTTCTGTGCAAGAGTTTTCAATAATTCTGCACCTTGTTTTTGTTGTTCTTGAGTTATCATAATTGTAAAGGTTTAAAAGTTTATTATTATTATTTTTCACGCCCAGCTATGAATGCAGCAGCGACCGCACAACCTATCCCAACGCCACCCCAAAAAAGAACATCAGTACCTCCTGCAACCATTTCCAACTGTTCATCAGTTAATTCCATTTCATCGATACTAACTTTTCTTGGAATATTTATATACACTAATGACTCATCTGTTTGGTCTTTTACAACCAAAGTCTGTCCTTTAGGCAAATTGACTTTATTCCCTGTAAACTTTTCAATCGTTTCAATGGGATTAGCGATCAAATCATTTTTAAATTGAGAGTCTTCCCATGCTTTTTGTACGATTTCACCGTACACTTTTTGTCCTTGTGTAATGTCCATGATTTTAATATTTAATTGTTATTAATTTAAAATTTTAAGAGAAATACTATGCGTTAACGAGTTGGAAACGTAGTGAGAGGTTTTAGAATTTCTTCAATTGGATTGCTAAAAGGACCTCCTGTTGTGCATCCACCACCATCTATTCCTTCCCAAACTCCTCCAGCCACAAGTTCTAATTGTTCCTCATTCAGCTCCACATCAGCAATATTTTTTGGTTGGGCTGGGATATTGATATAAACTGTAGAGTCATCAGTTTGATCTCTCACTACCAAGGTTTTACCTGCTGGTAGATTCAATTTATTACCCGTTAATGTCTCAATAGTTGCTACTGGGTTTGCCACCAATTCATTTTTGAATTCAGGGCTTTCCCATGCTTTTTGCACAATTTCAGCGTACGTTTTTTGTTCTTGTGTGAATTCCATAGTTGTTGTGTGTTTATTTGTTTTAAGTATCGTTTTCTATGAGAAATATTTAGGGTTGAAAATAAAATGAATTAAATTGGTTAATCCATTCTCATCTTTTCCTCCTGCCACGGCTTCTAATTGCTCTTCATCTAATTCTACATCTTCTAGGTTTGGTTTAGCAGGAATGTTGATATAAACTGTAGCTTCGTCAGTTTGGTCTCGAACGACTAACTTTTTCCCTGCGGGTAGATTAATTTTCTGACCTAAATGATTTTCAATGGCTCCTAAAGGATTGGTCATCAATTCATTTTTGAATTCAGGACTTTCCCATGCTTTCTGTACAATTTCTGCGTACAGTTTTTGCTCTTGTGTGAATTCCATGATTTATTGAATTTTAATGTGTTCAGTTATCCCTGCAAATAAATTCTTAATCAAACTCTCCCAAATTGGTTGTCCACCTCCTGCAATTGATTCAAGCTGTTCTTCGGTAAGTTCCATGTTCTCAATTTCAGGTTCGGATGGTATATTAAGGTAGATTTTAGACTTGTCTGTTTGATCTGAAATTACCAATGTTTTTCCTTCTGGGATTACAATTTTCACACCCGTTAGTTTCTCAATTGCTGATACAGGATTGGCTATTAATTCTTTTCTAAAAGTTGAATCTTCCCAAGATTTAGAAATAACAGCTTGTATGATTTCTTGCTTTTTCTGTTCCATATCGCTTATTTGTATGATGTAAAATTAGGAGAGTATTTACTGATAAATTTGCCAAAAAAACCTACAAAACAGCCAATTCATTTTTTGTTTTATATCTTGATTTATTAATTATTAAAAACGAATTTTATGTGATAAGCAATTGATTGTTAGAGTTATATAATAAATAACTCTATTTGGACAGCTTACTAATTTTGTATAAATGACTTATGTTTTGTTTTTTTATATAGTAAAAGTAGAGCAGATTTTCTTGATGAATTTGCCAAATATTCTGTCAAAAAAGACAATGGATAATAAACAAAAACAGATACCTTCGATGATGAAGGTATCTGTCAAATAAAATATAAATTAGATTTATATGAAGCCAAAATTCTGCTCAAAATGAAGCGGTATTTATAGCGTATCCCACTAAGTATTTTTCAAATTTTATGAGACAATCTTTACTAAGACTGCCAAAGATTTTTAGTGTTAAAATGTATTATTTTCAGTAACTAAGGCACTGTTAGCATCCTCAAATGTATAGTCGTTTCTTTCTACAAAATACATGGCAATTTCTCCCTTGCCTTTCGCTATTATATTTCCTCTATATTCAAAGGTAAAACATTCTTCATCCTTAATTAGGTGATATAACGACTCGCTGATGTTTACTTTCCCTACCATTCCGTTGCTTTCTATTCTGCTGGCAGTATTTACGGTATCACCCCAAACATCGTACTGAAATTTCTTAACGCCAACAATTCCCGCTACGATAGGTCCTACGTGGATACCCAGACGCATCTCGAAGAAAGGCTTCTGATACTGCTTATTTTCAATGGCTCTTTGAATTACAAAGGCTTGCATGTCTAAACCAGCCAACACAATGTTTTTTAATGAATTTTCATCAGGATGTGGAATACCTCCTGCTGCCATATAGGCATCTCCGATAGTCTTTATTTTTTCAATTTTGTACTTTTCTGAAATCAAATCAAATGCTTTAAAACATACATTTATTTCTTCGACCAAAAGATGAGGAGTCATTTTTTCTGCCGTTTGTGTAAAGGATTTGAAATCTGTAAAAAGTATTGAGACCAAACTAAAGTCTCGGGCATTCACACTCCCTTTTTGCTTTAATTCTTCTGCTATTTCTGCTGGAAGTATATTCAGTAATAATGCTTCTGAACGATTTTTTTCGATACCTAAAGCCTTTTTTGATTTTCTTACAAAATTTAAGCTACTCCATAAACCAACAGCAACAACAAGCATAAAACATAGCGAAGCGATAATGATATTTCTTTGCTTCTCCTTTTTTTGTATCTCTTCCTTATGTTTTTGTTCGATGATATTTTGTTTCTTCACATACACAATACTATCCATCAATTGCTGTTTTTGGAATTCCATATTCATCATCCTGTTGGAAGCTTCTTCAGCCTTTAAACTATCTTTGAAAGCATTTGTTTTTTCATAATATTGAAGCGCTAGCGTACTATTTTCTAAAGATTTATATGATTTATACAAGCATTCACAGGCATCTTTTTTTACAGAAATTGCTCCCAATTTTTCAGCCAATTTTAATCCAGTGCTACATTTTTCAATTGCTTTGTTGTCCTTCTTTAATTGATGGAATATATTACCAATGGCAATCTGAGACACACTTTTATATCGCAGATTATCAATTTCTTTGGCATATTGGAAACAAATATTGTAATAATATTGAGCCTTTTGAAAATCTGATTGTTTGTAAAATAACTCTCCTAAATTTGATAGTACTTCTAATTCTAACTGTTTGTCTTTTTCTTCAACTGCAATTTTTAATGATTGATTAAAATCCTCGAAGGCTTTATCAAAATCCCCTTTTTCCATAGAAATATATCCTATTTCAATGAGCATTTTGGCAATGCCTTTTCTATCATTAATGCTTTTGAAGATAGCATAGGCTTTATTGATATACCGCATAGCATTCGTATAGTCTTTTACTTTAGAATAAATAGCTCCAATATTCTCGGTAATGGTTGCTACATTTTTTCTATTGCCTATTTCTTCTTGAATAACAATTGCCTGTCTATAATATTCTACTGCTTTGAGATAATTTCCAAGACTGTAATATATAACTCCAATATTGTTAAGAATATCTGCTATTCCTTTTTTGTTTTTTGCTTTTATTTGCCACCTTAAACTTTCTTTAAAAAAAAATAAAGTTTTAAAATAATCACCTCTAAAATAATATATTGTCCCGATGCTATTGAAGCAGTCTCCTATTTTTTGATTCTCCTTAATGCTTTGATAAATGTTCAAACTATTTTCATAAAGGGCTAAAGCCTTTTTTGAGTTTCCTATTTCATCATACTTTGAACCAAGAGCATAAAGACTATCCGCTATTACTTTAGATTTTGAGTTTTTATTGATTTTCACAGATTGTTGTCCATACCCTTTCTCCTCTATTCCAATGAATAGAATTATTAGAAATAAAAAATATGCACAGTAGTTTTTCATTGATTTTAAAATTTCGGTTACTCAAATATCTAAAAACGCATATATTCATAGAACATATGCGTTTAACCCAAAATCATTTCAAACCAAAATCTCATCCTCCTGTCTTAATAAGCACACCTTCACCCCCCCCTGATATAATATCCAACTGCTCTTCATTCAGCTCTACATCATCTACTATAATAGACTTCTCCTGAGTGTTGTTTAAAGAGCTCGCATTGTCTTTTTTTTCAGCATCAGAGAACTTTTTCTCTTCGGGAGAATTTGAATTTTTAGGATCGTTCGTTAATTCCATGGCTTGTAATTATTAGTTTAAAATATATCTTTTAAAAAAGCACATCGTAAAATTATCATGATTTATTACGATAAAACTGACAATTACACCGATAAAAACTACGCAAGATGCTACTGATTTTACTTGACATATAAACGGTAATTGCACTTTAATACCTCAGGTCAACACGTTCATCCAGTTGGATTTTTAAATTAAGGTCACAACTTCTATGTTCTATCCGTAATTGGATTACAAATTCCAGACAAGAAGCTTTAAAGCTAATTGTGAACTATCTGACAGACGAAGCTCTAATAATTAAATTGGATTTCAATACTGTTTTTTTAGGGATACGGTTGAGTCCTTTTTTCTCAATTAATTTAAAGAGAATAGTAGCTGATTCTCTTCCCATTTCAAAAGCTGGATGAGTAATCGTGCTAAGTGGTGGATTCAATAAAGCAGCCATGTACGAATTAGAAAAAGTAATTACTTTAACATCTTTGGGAATGTTTAAGGTTAATTCTTCGCATATTTGGTAGGTGGCTACTGCCAATTTTTCAACAGAAGCAAAAATACCATCAGGTTGATTATTACCGCTGAATAAATTTTTTATATTGTCTTTGTTACTCATGTCATCTTCATTACAAAAGCGGATTAAGGCTTGGTCATGCTTGATATTATTCGCTTTTAAGGCATCCAGATAGCCATTTTTTCTATCATTACTGATAGAAAGGTTTTCCGAAATTGTCAGGAATGCGATGTGCTTACATCCATTGGTGATGAGGTGTTCGGTTGCAATAAATCCACAATGATAATCATCAGTAATCACTACAGGAGTGCCTACTTCGCTAGCTATTCTATCAAAAAAAACAAGGGGAATTTCTTTTTCTTTTAAAATATTTAGATGGTCTGTATTGGATGTCTGACTTGCTAATGAAATCATAATACCATCAACTCGCCCGTTTTGTAATAACTTACTAATCTCTAATTCCTTTTGCATGCTGTCATGAGTCAAATAAATTAAAACATGATAGCCTTTTTCTTGAGCGATAGATTCGATACCATTGATTACTGGTCCAAAAAAATCGTTGACAACTTCGGGAATAATTACAGCAATAGTTTTACTTTTTTGTTTCCGAAAATTACTTGCTAATGGATTTACCTGATAATTCAATTCTTTAGCTTTTTCCAGTACTCTTTGTTTGGTAGCTGGGCTAATTTCATGGCTATCTCTTAAAGCTTTGGATACTGTTGAAAAAGACAGATTGAGTTCTTTGGCAAGTATTTTAAGATTCATTTTTGTCGGTTAATGCAAGTATAAATTTGGTAAAACAATTGCTAAAATTAACGAGTATTTACGACAACGTTGTCGTAAAAAAACAATCGGCAAGTTGACTAAAGCATTCGTTTTTCCTTGAATTTTGCATGATATAATTTTAATAAATATACATTCAAAATTCAGAAGTATTGGCTCAAATTCAAAAATAGGGATTTTCTAATTTAAAGAAAAGTATCATAAATTTCTTAGAAAACTACTAAAGAACCTCAGTCAAATACTGATTCCATAAAACAATTAAACAATCAATGTACAAAGCAGCAGACAATCGTTACGAGCAAATTGCCTACAGAAGATGTGGCAAAAGTGGCATTCAATTACCTGAAATTTCATTAGGATTATGGCATAATTTCGGTGGTGTTGATGTTTTTGAAAACTATAGAGCAATCCTTAGAACAGCATTCGATAAAGGGATTACTCATTTCGACCTTGCCAATAATTATGGACCTCCTTATGGTTCAGCAGAAGAAAATTTTGGGCTGTTGATGAAGAAAGATTTTATGCCATATCGTGACGAGCTGATAATTTCTTCAAAAGCTGGATATGATATGTGGCCTGGTCCTTATGGAGAATGGGGTTCACGTAAATACTTGATTGCTAGCTGTAATCAAAGCCTCAAAAGAATGGGTTTAGACTATGTTGACATTTTTTATTCGCACAGACCAGACCCAAATACTCCGATGGAAGAAACTATGGGTGCTTTAGATTCACTCGTTCGTCAAGGAAAAGCACTTTATGTGGGCATTTCAAATTATGATGCAGACCAAACGAAAGAAGCTTTGAGTATTTTAAAAAGTTTAGGAACGCCTTGTCTTATTCATCAACCAAAATACTCTATGCTTGTAAGAGACCCAGAAGAAGGATTATTAGATGTTTTGGGCGAAAGTGGTGTGGGTTGTATTCCTTTCTCACCTTTGGCACAAGGTTTATTAACCAACAAATATTTGAAAGGCATTCCTCAAAATTCTCGTGCCGCAAAATCGACAGGCTTTTTACAAGAAGACCAAGTAGATACACAAACCATTTCAAAAGTTCAAGAACTCAATATTCTTGCTGAAAGAAGAGGTCAAAGTTTGGCACAAATGGCGATTGCATGGTTGTTGAAAGACGCAAGAGTAACAACAGTACTTATTGGCGCAAGTAAAGTAGAACAATTATTGGATTCTTTGAAAGCCGTTGATAATAAGCATTTTGATGCTTCTGAATTAGCGGAAATAGAAAAGATTCTTGCACAATAGTTTTACGGAACATTACCTCAAAAGGTTTATTTAATTTTAACAAGAAACAGAAAATGAAACAATCAGCGATAGAAGCACAACATTTTGGACAAATGCCAGATGGGCGAAAAACATCTTTATATACCTTGAAAAACGCCAACGGTATCATTGTAAAAATAACAGACTTTGGAGCAACGATTGTTTCCATTTTCACCCCTGATAAAAATGGGTTTTCTGATGATATTACACATGGTTGTAATACATTAGAAGGCTATTTGAAAGGTGTTCCTTATTTTGGGGCAACCGTTGGGCGTTATGGAAATAGAATTGGAAATGCTACATTTTCTTTGGATGGAGAAACCTACACTTTAGCCAAAAATAATGGACCAAACACACTTCATGGAGGTTTAATTGGGTTTGACAAGGCAATTTGGAAAATGGTTGAAATGGTTGAAGGAGAAGAAACTTCATTATCTTTTTCGCACGTTTCACCAGATGGAGATGAAGGATTTCCCGGAGAACTTTCGTTGGAAGTTACTTTTACTTTGACGAATGACAATGAATTAAAGATTAAATATAAAGGTAAAACCAACAAGGCTACCGTGCTGAATATCACGAATCATTCATACTTTAATTTAAGTGACGGAAGCGACATTATGGCGCACCAAGTGAAATTGTATGCGGATAAATTCTTACCTGTTGATAGCAATATCGTACCAACTGGCGAAATGAGATGGGTGAAAGATACTCCTTTTGATTTTACTGATTTTCATACCATTGGCGAGCGAATCAATGACACAAGTGATGAACAAATTGTGTTAGGAGAAGGTTACGACCATTGTTTTGTAATAACAGAACAAGATAATGAAGGAAAACTTAAGCAAGCCGCTACGATTTACGAACCTATTAGTGGACGAATGATGGAAGTATTTACAACTGAACCCGGAATGCAATTTTACACAGCCAATCATCTTGATGGAAGTATTATTGGTAAAAAAGGAGAGACTTATATTTATCGTTCTGCATTTTGTGTTGAAACCCAACATTTTCCAGACGCACCCAATCAGCCTGATTTTCCAAGTACAGTATTAAGACCCGATGAGACTTTCAACTCAATAACAGTCTATCAATTTTCGATAAAATGAGTACTGGAAACGAAGTAAAATGTTATTCCAGAAAGATTTTATCAATAATCAATATCCAATATTTCTTTTCGATTTATTGGATATTGATTATTTAAAATTTACTTAAATAGTAACTGTGAAAACTGGAAAATGTCATGTCTCCAAACGGGCCAAGTATGACCGCCAGCGTATTCACTGTATTTGTATTTGATAGTCATATCATCAAATTTTTTCAACATAATTTGGCAATTTGCATGAGCTATATCTTCTTTTCCTCCCATCGAAATCCAAAATTCTTTTAGATTAGTATTGATGGTCGTAGCATTGTTTTTCATAAAATCATATTGAGGATCAGATAATTTAGGGTTGTTTGCCCACCATCCCGAACTGAATACACCCAAGTAAGAGAACATATTAGTATTTTTGATACCTGCATAAAGTGTTTGTAAGCCTCCCATCGAAAGCCCCGCCAAAGCTCTATGTTGAGCATCGGTTTCTACTTTGAAATTACTTTCTATAAAAGGAATAGCGCCATTTTTCAATTCATTTTCAAAAGCTCTAAGCTGAGGTTCTCCAAAGCCAGCTATTCCGCCGCCATTTCCATAAAAATTGCCATCAAGCATGGCAATTATCATTGGTTTTGCTTTTTGTTCAGCTATTAAATTATCCAGAATGAGGTCGGTACGTCCTTGTGTTGCCCAACCACGTTGGTCTTCACCACCACCGTGCAGAAGGTACAAAACTGGATATTTTTCAGTCGATTTGTCATACCCTGGTGGAGTATAAACATACATTTCACGCCATGAATTACTGGCTTTTGAGAAGTATTTTTTAATACGAATATCACCATGAGGAACGTCTTTGAGAGCATAAAAACCGCCTTCTTTGTAAGGAATTTCAATACCACTTGCTTGGCGACTCATTCCGTAAAACGTTTCGCTGGCTGGGTCGGCAAGAGCCACGCCATCCACCACTAATGAATAATAATGAAAACCACGACTAATAGAATCGGTTGTGACATTCCACACACCGCTGGTGTCTTTTACCATGTCGTATTTTTTACCCAAATCAATTTGCACTTTTTGGGCATTCGGTGCTTTTACTTTGAAAACTACACGATTATCGGGAAGAATCTGAGGATACTGATTATTACGAATATTCGTGCTGGCAGGAGTACCCAAAATAGTATATTTATTAAAAGATGAAACATCAACAGGCTTGAACAAAAACTGTGAATACATATACAAACCGTTTTTCCAAACTTTGAAATCATGTACTCCAGGTTCAAGATAGTAAATATGCGGAACATCGTTTTGGTATAAATAATCGTGTGTACGTTTGCTAAAAGAAAGCAATCCGTCGTTATCACCACACGAAATCCAAAGGAGTTTAAGTTTCTTTTTAGCATCCTCAGGATTCGGAACTAATTCTTGAGGAACTTTAGTATTGGGAGCAGACGAAAAACCGCCAACCCATGCAAATTTGTCTAAATTCCCTAATCCAAAATTAAGCGATTGCCCGCCACCCATCGAAAGCCCAGCAATCGCACGGTTTTCACGGTCTGTTAAAGTCGGATAGTTTTTTTCAATAAAAGGAATCAGGTCATTCAATAAATCTTTTTCAAAAGTAGCAAAAGCCTGTACTTTGTCAGGAGCCATGATATTGCCAACGGCACGGTCGTCTTTCATCGCACGTCCATTAGGCATGACCACAATCATCGGTTGTATTTTTCCTTCAGCATATAAATTATCTAAAATCACCTGAGGTTTACCACCGTTGAGCCACTCTTTTTCATCGCCACCAATGCCGTGCAAAAGATATAATACAGGGTACTTTGTTTTTTTGTTAAATCCTGGTGGTGTATATACTAAGGCTTTTCGAGTAGTACCTACGGTTTTAGAATCGTACTTTATGGTATCTAATTTACCTGTAGCAATCCCAGTTTTTACTTGGTCGAAGCCTTTAGGACCTTCTTTTTCTATTTTCTGTGCATAAACCATTAGGTTTATTAAAAAGAATATAGAAAAACTTACTATTGTTTTTTTCATACTTGTGTTGTTAAAAGGTTGAT
The DNA here is from genome assembly GCF_034930985.1 of Arcicella lustrica. Classification (NCBI taxonomy): domain Bacteria; kingdom Pseudomonadati; phylum Bacteroidota; class Cytophagia; order Cytophagales; family Flectobacillaceae; genus Arcicella; species Arcicella lustrica. The sequence goes on along the minus strand of NZ_JAYGIM010000011.1, from coordinate 18,843 downwards.
TATGTTGTTTTTAAACTAAATATATAAGTTGTCTCAGTGTTTTCTATTAAAGCGAATGATACTTTTATTTAAAGAGTTGTGGTAAAGTATTGGCTAAAAACAGCTTACAGTTCATCCAAGTATGTCCACCCGATACTATAAAAGGTGCTAATTTGATTTTTTTTTCTTGAAACATCGCAATGTTCTGCTTTACACTTTCGTATAAAAAATCTTCTGTTCCAACACTAACCGTAAATAATTTTAATTGCTTGTTTATTTTTGTAGCATCAGGATTCCAGTCAGTAAAATTCTTTTTAAATTCTTCCGTTGCAGTATAAGGTGCATAAGAACAGATATATGCGAATTTATCCGTATTAGTAAGTCCAATATTAAGCGTTTGCCCCCCTCCTACTGAAAACCCAGCTACTGCACGATTTTTACTATCCGTTAGTACTGAATAATTGTTTTCTATATACGGAATGATGTCATTGATAACATCTTTGGTGAAGTCTGGCATTGGGGCTGGTCTGACATTACCATAGGGCATTACAATAATCATGGGTTTAGCTTTTCCTGCTGCAATGAGGTTATCAGCTATAAAGTTTGCATGCCCAACCTTTGTCCATGTTTCTTCTGTATCAGAACCCCCATGTATCAAGTATAAAACTGGATATTTATTGCCAGAAAAAGCATCATAGCCTGGGGGAGTATATACAAGCAATTGACGGGTAGTTCCTAAGCTTGATGATTGATAATAACAATAATTAATTTTGCCATGAGGTACATTTTGAAGAGAATGAACAAGTGGTTTGTCGCCTTTAATATCTACAATACTTCGCTTGAATCTTTCGTTGGCAAAGATATAAGTATTGTTCGGGTCGGCTATTTGTACGCTATCTACAAAAAAACTATATGGATAGATATCTGGCTTAATTGCTGGTACAGTTACGCTCCAAATTCCCGAAGTATCTTTTTTTAAGGCAACAGGATTGGCTAAAAACTCACCAACAAGTGTGACTTTCTGTGCACTTTTAGAAAAATACCTAAAAGTAACACTATTATCAGCATGTACATCTGGTGAACTAATTGACGGTGGACGTTGTGCTAAAGCCGTAATAGTAGAAAACAACAAGATTTGAAAAAGGTAAATTATTCTTTTCATAGTTTTGATTCGTTTGAATACTTTGACGTTGGATAATGAATTTGGACAACCTACTTGAACAATAAGGGTAGGGTTTCATGAAGATATTTTTTTACATTCATCCAAGTATGACCGCCATCGTTGATATATTTTTTGTAGTTGATATTTTTAACAGACAAATAGTCCATAAACTCTACAGCTCCCTTGTACAGAAAGTCTTCATTACCTACACTTGTCCAAAGCAATTTTAGTTGTTTGTTGGTTTTGGCTGCATCGCCAGTGATATAACTGAAACTTTTGTCCATTTCGGCAGGCGATAAATAGGAGCTATAGCTACACACCCAAGCGAAAGTATCCATATTGCCAAAAGCCGTTCTCAAGGTCTGTCCTCCCCCACGAGAAAATCCACCAATCGCACGACTTTCACGGTTATTTTCTGTATGATAATTTTTTTCGATATAAGGCAATACGTTTTTAACTAAATCATTTTCAAAGTCTTTCGCACGTTTCACCGCATCTTCACCATCACGTACAGTAGGGTCGGCTGGCTTTTGACCTCCCAATTGTTCTGTTAGTCTGGCGGCAATATTGCCATAAGGCATTACGATTATCATCGGTTTTACCTTGCCTTCGGCTATCAAATTATCCATGATGAAGTTCACCTTTCCTACTTTAAAAAAAGTTTCTTCGGTATCTGTAGTTCCACTGATGAGGTAATACACGGGGTATTTGATCTTAGAATTTTTAGCATATCCAGGTGGAGTATAAACTACTAAAGAACCTGTTGTTCCTGAAATAGAAGGATAATATTCGTAACTGACAGTACCATGTGGCACATCTTTGATAGCGTGCATTGAAGGAGGAGTACTTGGGATTTCTACAAGGCTCGCTTTAAATCGTTCGTTAGGGAAGAATGCAACATTGGCTGGATCCATCACTGTAACGCCATCAACTTGAAAACTATAAGGATAAATATCTGGATTAACAGGACCAACAGTCACACTCCAAATTCCCTGAGCATCTTTAGTCATAGATATAGGAGATTTTTCAAACTGTGCATTCAATTTTACATCTTTTGCCAAAAGTGATTGATAACGAAACGTGACGGTTTTATCAAGGTTCACTTGTGGAGAAACCACCAAAGGTCCACGAGGCGGTTGAGCAAAAACTCCATAATAGCTAATAATTAAACCAATAAGAAAAAGCAACTTTATATTTTTCATAGTCTAAAATTTTAATTGTTTACTCAAATATTTTAAATGGAACGCTACTTAATACTTCGTACTACTTTGTGAAAGATAGCCTGATCCAATGTATTTTTCCTGTTTCCTTTTTATTTTTTTAGTAATGCTATTTTTTTCATCCTGCTGTACAAATGAGAGTAGTTTGTTATTAATCTGAGAAACTAAGTATAAGCTCTTTCCATCTTTCAAATGCAGTTGAGCGATGGCTCTAGCATCGCCTTTTACAAAAAAATTACTTTTTCTTACAGAAACATTTTTAAAATTCCCTTTGCCATCACCTTGTAAATAATTTCCGATTCCAGCGTCATATCTACCCGTCAATACTTCTGTTCCATAGTCGTTGCCCACTGATAAAATGTCTAAATTTCCATCATCATTAAAATCTTTAATGAGTGTACCGTACATAACAGAAAATTGTGCTTCAATTGGTAATGGTTTTAATTCAAAATGTCCATTCCCTTTATTTTCTAGGTAGGAATTGGCAAAAGTGTAAGCCTGTAATTTTGTAATATTTTTCAAATCTGCGGCAGGAAGTACTTTGTCAAAAGTCGTTTCGCCATACTCTTTAAAAGTTTTAAAACGTCTCCTCATAGAAATTAATTGACCTATCAAAGTACCTCTTGGATGGACTAAATATTCTTTATCTTGATTATAAGCTGTGAATAGAGGATCCACAATAGCATTATCATCAAAATCTTTGGCATACACACTAACAGGTTGTGATTCAGAGGCTTTCATTTTTGTGTTTAATCCTAAATTACCTACAATATAATCTGTATCGCCATCATTGTCGAAATCCCCACCAGAAATACTATTCCACCAGCCATTAGATTTTTCTAAACCTTTCGGGATTATTTTAGTAAATGATTTCCCTTTGTTATTCTTATAAATACAAATGGGCATAAATTCGCCTACAACGATTAAATCCATCCACGTATCGTTATCGTAATCTGTCCATAAGGCAGCAGTTACCATTCCGCAAAGGCTTAAATCTTGTATGGCAGGAGCAATGTTATTGAGGTGCCCTTTGCCGTTATTTTGAAATAAATATGATTCAGGCGTTAGTGGGTATTCTGTTGAACGGACTCTACCCCCACGGAAAATATCCAAGTCTCCATCTTTATCAAAATCACAAGCATTAATACAAATACCACTTGATTTGGTAATGGGCAAATAGCCGACAGAAGGTTTAAAATTCCCTTTTCCATCGTTTAAATATAGTCTATCTTGATACTTTGCACTGTTCGTGGTAAATTCTGAGCTTCCACTTACACAGTACAAATCAAGGTCTTTGTCATTATCAATATCAATGAGCAGTACGCCCATATCTTCTTCTGTTTTCTCCGTAAAGTATTTTTTAGTAAACTTCCCATTGGCGTTCTGTAGAAAAAAAGCACCTTGTTTATGAGCCGAACCACCCACAAAAAAATCCTCTAAGCCATCATTATTGACATCGCCTACTGCAATCCCCCCTCCTAACTCAGAATGTTTATGTTGTAAAGTATGTTGAATTAAGAAATCATTATACTCCAATTCTTCAGAATTCCAGTCAATACGATACTCCTGAGAAACTTCTTTAAAAGTATAAATTTCCTCCTTCGGAAGTTGCTTAGAAATAGACAAAGCATTGTTTTCGTTTACAATCAATACTCTGTCAGGGCTAATATTTTTTATCACCTGCTCTTTGCTCGAAGCCCATGTAATTTTTAAACTATCAATTTTTGAAGCATTCCCTACTCCAAAATGGATAAAATCTTCAACGGTAGATTTATAACCTCTAATTGTTTGATGTTCAGCAAATTGATATTTTCCTTGATACCAAATATTTACTTTTGCTCCGAATGCACTTCTGTTTTGGTTATTGCCTTGTAATTTTAGCCTTAAAAAATGGTTGTTGACAGACGAGGCATCTTTATTTTTATCCATCAATTTATTACGGTAAATAAAGGCTTCATCATCAATATTATTCATGACTAAATCTAAATCACCATCATTGTCAAAGTCGGCATAAGCGGTACCATTTGTGTAAGAAGCATCACCTAATCCGAATGCTTTTGTAGCATTTTCAAATTGTAAATTTCCTTTATTTTTAAACAATAAGTTCGGCTTTTTTACGCCTGTCAAGGTAGCAAAGGCTTCTTGCATCTTTTTTAGTCTATCTTTAGGATTGCCAATTGCTTCAAAATCTCTGCGATAAACGATGAAATCTAAGTCGGTTACATCTAAGCGATAACCGTTTGTAATGAGTAAATCTCGCCAGCCATCATTATCAAAATCGGCTAATAATGGACTCCACGACCAATCTGTTGCTGCCACTCCTGACAAGTACCCAATGTCGCTAAACGAGCCATTCCCATTATTGATTTGCAATACATTCCGAACATATTGAGGATAAAATTTCTTTCTTAAATTATCTTGAAATCTATCATATTCAATATTGGCAAACATGGTTTTTTGTCGAAGATTATCCTCTGGAAGCATATCCAAAACCACCAAATCATTTAAGCCATCGTTATTAATATCAGCCATATCTACTCCCATAGAATTCTGAGATAAATGTCTGAAATACTCATTTGTTTTATTACTAAAAGTGCCGTTTTTATTATTAATATACAGATGGTCATTAGAGAAAAAATCATTGCCTACAAAAATGTCTGGATAACCATCCTGATTGATATCGTTGATAATTACGCCTAAACCCCAACCATCATCCACAATTCCTGCTTCTTTTGAAAAATTTCTAAAAATGGGCAAGCCTTGTTTGTTATTACCTTCATTTCTAAATAATTTATCTACTCTTCGCCCCGAAGTATCATGATGTTGTCCAATACTATTATTTCTGTCATAACCTTCCATCGCATTTGTTAGCAAATACATATCCAAATCTCCATCTAAATCATAATCAAAAAAACTAGCTTGTGTACCATAAGAATCATCTGCCAAGCCTACTTCTTTAGCTGATTCCTTAAAAATTGGAACGCCATTTTTATCATTACCTTGATTAATAAAGAGTAATTTGAGGGCAGATTTGTTTCTGTCTGGATGAATCGTAGAAAGATAAATATCTAATTTTCCATCTTGATTGATGTCTATCATAGCTACACCTGTACACCACGATTTTGTACTAACATTTGCATTTGTAGTAATATCTTCAAATTCAAAATTTCCTTTATTTAGATAAAGCTGAGAACTCACCTGATTACCAGCAAAAAATATATCTGTTAATCCGTCATTATTTACATCGCCCACACCCACACCAGCTCCATTATAGATATACTCAAACTCAAGTACGTTTAACGAATCTGTAACTTTAATGGCATTGTTGAAGGTAATGTTTGTATGATTGGCACTTACTTTTTCAAATAAAGTATCTTCAGAAGTGCAAGCCCCAAACAAGAGTAAAAAAATAATGAAAAAAAGATATTTCATGATTGTGGTTTTTATGTAAATTAATTTCCTCTACTACATATACGATTATAAAAATATCGATTGTATAAAACAATTAATTTTCAATAAGTAGTCGTTGAAAATCAGCAACTACTTATTGAAAAATTTAACTTAAAGATACTGTATCTTAATATCCAGGATTATTGTTTTTAATGTTAGGGTTATTATCTATTTCACCTTGAGGAATAGGTAATAACTCATGCTTATTAGCAACAAAATAGGGAAGCGGCTCTTTTTTCAATTTCCCTTGTTTTCTCCAACGAACAATGTCCTTCGCTCTCAACCATTCTGCAGAAAATTCTACTCTTTTTTCATGTTGAATAGCAGTTATCACTTGCTCTTTAGTACTTACTGGATAATTGCTTGTTGGATAATTTGGCATTTTTACATCAGCACGATTACGAAGTTGATTCAATAATCCAACTGCTACTGCTGTATTTCCCAATTCGTTTTCACATTCTGCTAAATTTACCAATACCTCTGCATAGCGCATTACACGCATATTGATTCCACTTAAATCATAGAAACCATCTGCATTTCTGTACAAGGCTGAGTATTTTCTCCAACTAATTCTTTGTTCAACACCATCTAAAATAGAAGTATTTCCTTGAACAGGATAATCAATTTCTAATCTACCTTTTCCTTGATTAACTAAATCTCCCTTGAAATATAGTGTAAAGCCCATACGAGGATCTCTTTTAGTATCTCCTTTTTGTGTACGTTCAAATTCATTAATAATATCATTAGATGGAATAAGGTTTCTCCAACCTACAGCAGAATATTCTTGATGACGAATTGACGATCTTCTTGGGCTACTTCCTGCGATATTGTCGCTATCGCCATTATCCCAACTCATCCCGTTTTTACTATCAAAACCAATTTCAAAAATTGATTCCTTGTTATATTCAGTCTCTTCAAGAAAATTATCTAAATAACTATCAGTTAAAGCAAACAAGCCTGAAGAAACAATCTTAGTTAGTTCTGTTTTAGCAGCAGCAAAATCACCCTTGAACATCAAAACTCTTGCTAATTCAAGTTGTGCAGCGTGTTTTGTGGCACGGCCTAAATCTGCACCAGTATAAGATGAAGGTAAATCAACTTGTGCTTCAGTTAAATCTTTAATTACTTGTGCAAAAACTTCATCTTGTGTACTTCGAGCTTTAGCATCAGATGATTTTGTAGCACTTGTTGTGTAAACAGGTACACCACCCCACATAGTACCAAGCTCATAATATGCCATTGCTCTTAAGAATTTTGCTTCAGCAACAATTCTTTTTTTCCTAGTCTCATCCGTTGTATTAAATGTTTTAACGTTGTCTTTGGCATCAATGACTACGTTAGCACGGTGAATCATACGAAAGAGACCCGTCCAAACAGCCCCTAAAACAGAATTGGTAGGTTGATGAACACCATTTAGCATCTGAGCACGAGGGGCTTCTAATTGTCCACCACCTGTTGCAAAATCATCACTGCGTAAATCATTCGTAAAAAAGTACTCTCTTCCAAAAAGGTTTGAGCCTGTTAAAAGGCCATATACAGCAGTAACGCCTGATTCTAATTCAGTTGTATTTGAAAAATAACTATCGGAAGTAAGTGAGCCTGGATTTGTTTTATTTAACTCATCATTGCACCCAAAAGCAATGCTAAGTGATAATACTCCTATGTATATAAGGTTCTTTTTCATTTTCTTTTATTTTTAATTTTCCTTGAAATGATACTATCCAAGAAAAGAGCATTGTTACGGGATAAATATTAAAAACCTAATTGAAGACCTGCCATCAAAGTACGAGCTTGTGGATATTGTCCATTATCTATACCATATACAAGTTGAGCATTATCACGAGAGCCAATTTCTGGATCGTAACCACTATATTTTGTAAAAGTCAATAAGTTTTGAGCTGACACATACACTCTTACTCTTGAAATTGAACCACCCGCAAAAGATTTTAGAATACTTGAAGGTACCGTATAACCCAAGCTTATATTTTTTACACGCATGAATGAGCCTTTCTCAACCCATCTATTAGATGGACGAGTAGTATTTAAATTCGGGTCTCCACTTACAGCTCTTGGAATATTAGTATTCGTATTTTGTGGCGTCCAAGCGTTCAAGACATCAGTCGTTGCTCCGAATAAACGAACCATTCCTTGTGTCTGAGTTTTTAGATTGTTGTAAATATCATTTCCTTGAACACCTTGTAGAAATAAAGTAAAGTCAAAGTTTTTGTAGTTAAAGTCGAAATTGACCCCATAAGTAAAATCAGGAAGTGTGTTGCCTATCATTGTACGGTCTGAATCATCTATTTTGCCATCACCATTCAAATCCTTGAAACGAATATCTCCTGGTGCTGCTGCGCCCCCTTGGTAACTATCCCAGCTTTTACTTTTTGCTAAAGCTGCATCAGCATCAATTTCTCCCTGATTTTGGTAAATTCTATCAACTACATAACCATAAAGGTATTGTACAGGCATACCTACCTCTGTTTTAGTGACACTTGCTCCTGTTTCAGCATGACCGCCTGCAAAAATTGGAGCTTCTAATGACGTTACTTTGTTTCTTACAATGCCTAAATTTCCTCCAATTTTCCATTTAAAGTCGCCTCCATTATGATTATAACTAATCTGAAGGTCTAACCCTGAGTTTTTCATTCCTCCAAAATTGGCAATGGTATTGTTTGTGTAGCCAAGAGATGTTGCTAATGGTCTTGCGAGAATCAAACTATTATCAGATGTTTCTCGCACATAGTAATCGGCAGAAAAAGTAACTTTATTTTTAAATAAACCTAAATCAACCCCAATATCAGCCATTTTAGTTGTCTCCCAACCTAATTCTGTATTACCAAGTTGATTCGTTGATAAACCAGGAACTGTTCCATTCCCGAAAACATAAGTAGTAGCAGCACCTAATAGTGATTGCCAAGCATAATTAGGTAAACCACTGGTATTACCAACCAAACCATAGCTTGCTCTTACTTTTAACTCGTTAATAGATGCAATCTCCTTCATAAATTCTTCTTCGCTGATTCTCCAACCGATTGAGGCTGCTGGGAATGTTCCCCATTTTTTGCCAGGAGCAAACAATGATGAACCATCACGACGAATGGATGCACTTAAAAGGTACTTTCCTCCAAAATCATAATTTACACGTGCAAGATATGACAAGATAGTGGTTTCACCTTTAGAACCACCCGCTGCTGGACTCGTTACATTTGGCGTAACAATAGTGAAAGTATTAGTTGTATAATTTCCAGAAGCTGTAATACTTTCTGATTTACCAAATTGTTGTTCAGCTACAATAATGGCATTGATGGAGTGTTTTTTGAATGTTTTATCAAACGAAAGTTGATTAGTAAAAAGTGTTCCGTAGTAATCTCCTCTTGTGTCTGAAATAGTATTAAATGGGCTACTCATTTGTCCCGCAGTATAAATTGGAGTACGGCTCAAGCTTCTAGTAGTATTATAATCTAAACCAGCAGAAAACCTATATTTTAGGTAGTCTGTAAATTTTATTTCTGCAAAAAGTGACCCTAATACTCTTACATTACGATTTTGACTTCTAATTAATACTGCTGGAATCAGTGGGTTTACTGGGTCAGAACCGTCAGCGTTTGTTGTACCAAAATATCCACCAATTTCAGTAGGATTATATACAGGAGTATATGGCAAGCTTTTGATTACGTTGGCTAAAGCTGTACGTCCGCCACCTACGCCTTCATCTAATTTACTACCAATAGCAACTGTTAGTGTTTGTCCGATAGTAAAGTGCTTCCCAAGGTTATGGTCAGAATTAACACGTAGGTTTCCTCTTTCATAATTAGTACCGACATAAATACCATCTTGTTTGAAATAACCAAAAGATGTTAAGAAACGAGATTTTTCATTTCCTCCAGTAATAGATACTGTACTGTTTGATAGAACACCTGTTTGATATAAGTAATCTTGCCAATCTGTATTGGTATTGGCAAAAGTAACACCAGAACCAGGATAGGTTTCATTATTCATCTGGCTCCAACGGTCAGGGAAAGGTGCTCCAGCAGCAGTTAATAATGCTTTTCCGTATTGTAAGTACTGCTCAGTATTTAGCGTATTCAATTTTTTCCAAGCAGTTTGTGTAGCCTGATACGTTTCTACACTTACATGTAATTTATTATCTCTCGTCCCTTTTTTGGTTGTAACTAAGATTACGCCATTAGCTGCACGTGAACCATAAATAGCGGCAGCACTAGCATCTTTCAGTACCTCCAAAGACTCTACATCTTTCATATCTAAGTCATTCATGTTTCCAACAGGATAACCATCAATAACATACAATGGGTTGGCAGCATAATTGATAGAACCAACACCACGGATTCTTACTACTGGTGCAACACCAGGAGAACCATTATTGGTTACTTGTACACCCGAAACACGCCCTTGTAAAGCACTTTCAATACTTGGAACAGGCAAAGCTGTTAGCTCTTTTGCACTTACTGATGCTACAGCCGCTGTTACAGAAGACCTTTTTTGAGTACCATAACCAACCACAACCACTTCTTCCAAAGCACTTACGTTTGATACTAACACAACATCAACTACATTGCGACTTCCAACTTTAATTTCTTGACTAACATAACCTACCGAACTAAATATTAAAACATCTTGGGCCGATGCCTTGAGGCTAAATGCACCTACGGCATCTGTTGAAGTACCAATTTGAGAATTTTGTACCCTTACATTGACACCCGGTATGGGCTTTCCGTCATCCCCAGTGACTTTACCTGAAATATTTTTTTGAGCTCTTGCAAATGAACAGCATAGTAAAAGCCCGAATAGAAATAATAGTTGTTTTTTCATATTATTATTTGAGATTAAAAAAATTGAAAAGTCAGAGGGTAAATTGTTTTTCCTTTACCAAAAATCTTTAGCTCTTTCTACAGAAAATCATTATTAGTTTGATTACTCCATAAAGGGCAAAGAAAGCACAGCCTTCAATAATTTCATTGAAAATCATTGAAGGGAATAAAGTATTTAACTAGAGATATTTTTAGCTTTATTTAATGAGCATACAAGATTGGGTAAAGTAATAGCATCATAACACCATCTGTAATAAAGTCAATATGTTTCTCTGACAAATTTCATATTGGCTTTTAGTAAAATCAGTACGATATTCTCGAAAGACTTTCTTTTGAGAATGTTAAATGATTTATTTCACCATAGGCAATAATACGTTGTTTAAAATTATCTTATAACACCATAGAACACTACATTGAAAATAAAAGGACTCTCTCTGGGAAATCCTTTATTTTCTACCGAATAATACTTTCTGAACAGGCAAAAAAAAACTACCCCAATAATTTTGTTTAGCATTATTGGCTTATGAAAACCTAACAAGTGGTATGAATCACTTTCTTTAGATTTTTCCCATGGGTACAACGTATTTATTGGATAATTGTACCGTCTATCTAGTCTTTACATTTATCATAGGCAATATTTTTAGAGATTACAGTATAACACAATAGAACACTCAATGCAAAAAAATGCAGGACATTTCAACTAACGATTGAGAATAATAATACAAAAAACCTGTGTTAAAATAACACTTTTGAAAAAATAAAGAAGACCAGAGAGAGTCCAACACACTTGGATTGAATATACTAAAATTAAATAAAAATATAATACTAGCAATTTTTTATTTAAAAAATTCAAGAATAAAAGCGCTCCTACATCTCTATATTTAAACCTCTCTACAATCAAATTTAGTATAAAATGATATTTACTTAGGCTTGATAATCTGATACTTACCGCTCAAGTGCATTAAACTAAACAAGTACATTAGTCCATCATAATAAGGGTCAAAATATCCATCTTCGTAAGGTTCTAATTTAGCATTCCAAATAGCTCGCACAAAATCAACATTGTTTTTATCCTGATTAATAAGCGATGCTGTTGCTGCTGTAGAAACTAAACCAATTGAATGTCTTAATTTTGGAACATTACCAGCTTTCAAAATAAAATCAGGTTTTGAGCCATCCAGATTAAACTGGTCATCATATGTATCAATACCCTTTGAACGAAGAAAGTTTTGAAACCTTTTGGCATAATCTTCTTGCCAAGTTTTATCTTTTCCAAACCAAGTATAATCCATCGTAATATTCATAGGCACTCTCCATGAATCATAACGAAAACCTGCTGGCATCCAACGAGTTGGGTGAGGTACTCCACTAAATTCTGTATAATCAGAATTTAACCCTGTTATTGGATGACAAGCTCTGTGTAAAAAGACACGAGAGGTATCGGCACATTCTTTATAAAAAGCTTCATGACCATCTTTAGCATATAACGCCCATACTTCATAAAATGCAGGTAGGTGGTATGATGGGTCTGTCCACTTATAACTATTCCCTTCTGGTACAAAAGTAATTTGCTTATGTTCTGTATTTATCAGATTATAAATATTCCCTGTACCATCTTTTTTCCACATGGCATCTAATATTCTTCGGGCTTCATTGTAATAATGAATACCTGTATTATTTCCCCATTTGTTAGCTGCGAAGAGCAAACTCGTAACATAATACAATTCGCCATCAGAAGCTGAACCTTCTGAATTTTTTTTCATGGTTTCGGGATTGATACTCCATGCAAAGTATCCTTCTCGTGGCCCGCTTTGATGTTGGAGGTACTTTTTTGACCATCTCCAAATTTTATCAAAAACCTCCTTTTTATTGAGTTGAACCGCAATCATCATTCCATAAGAAAGCCCTTCGGTTCGGGCATCATGATTTTTTACATCAGATACATAAGCCATAGAATCACCTACGGCAAAATATACCCGATTGGGTCCTTCAAAAATATCATAATATGCTTTGTCAACTTTAGCATCTATCTCGTTTTGACTATATCCTACTTCCAAAAACAGATTACGATATTTCCCTGAAACAATTGATGCTTGGCTATTTCCTTTTTCTGAATAAAAGTTTTTGTCTTGTGAAAAAGTTCTAAAGCCTGTCATTAACAGACCGATTACAACTAAAAAATATAATCTCTTTTTGTGCATATTATTTAAACAATAAAGGAGCTAACTCATGTAAACTTCTACGCCATGTTTGAAATTCGTGACCAGTTTTATCTGAAACGTAAGAAACAGCGTTAAAACTTGCCTCTTTTAATGCCTCTACCGCTTTTATTACGCCTTCTGGTCTTTCTTTGCTACCGCAACTCAAAAATATAAGTTTCACTTTAGATTTATCTTTGATGTCGGTTGGCGCATAAGTACCACCACTTAAAAGAGCATAATGCGAAAATACCTCTGGATTATTCAACGTAATGGTTTTAGTTTCCATACCACCCATGCTCAATCCAGCCATAGCACGATGTGTTTGTTTAGCAATTGTCCTAAAATGAGCATCAACGTATGGAATAAGCTCATTGACCAAAACTGTTTGAAAAGGCTCAATTTTGAAATCTTTCATTCTCCCAAATTTTACTTCGTTGGTCATACCATAAGTATTTACGATAATGAATGGCTTAATTTTACCTTCGGCTATCAGGTTATCCATAATTAAATTGGCATGACCTTGGTTCATCCAAGCAGTTTCGTCTTCGCCCCAGCCGTGTTGTAAGTAAAGTACAGGATATTTATCCTTGCCTTTTTCATAGCCTGGCGGAGTATATACAAATGCTCTAAGAGAGGTATTGTTGCTTGGTGAAGGAAACAATACTTGCTGTACATGACCATGAGCTACGTTTTTGAGCGCATAAAAATCTTGGTCGTGTGCTGGAATTTCTATCCCACTTTCCCAACGAACAGATCCATAGTAGTTTAAAGCGCCCGGGTCGTTAAATTTTCCTCCATCAATTTTTATGTTATAATAATGAAAACCTTCGTCCATCGGACCTTCTGTAGTTCCCATCCAACTACCATCACTAGCTTTCTCCAATTTGGTGCCTCCTTTACCACCAAGACCTAAACTTACACGAACACTATCAGCAGCAGGTGCAATTATTTTGAAACGGGCATAACCTTGAGAGTTTACCATAGGGTATTCTTGCTGTGGCTGATTGAGAGGAGACGGTTTAAAGTCTTCAATAACGGCTGGTTGCTGTGCGAAACTCTGTTGAGCAAGCATAGCAACGAATATTCCTACAATAATTGATTTAGCTTTTATTTTCATAGTGTTTAAAGTTTTAATTCAATGATTTAATTGTGATTGTTTTTCAATAGTTTGGTTCGAATATAAATTAAGTAGTGATATACTTTTAAATTTCTTCTCAGCTTTAGCGTATTTATTAGCTGAATTTCCCCTTTCATTTTTCCAAGAATATACTCTACTCATAAACTATACTTATCAAAAATCTTCTTGATAAGTCGATTTCATGTGTTAACCTTTCTTAATAAAAGATAGGTTTTATTGATAAAGCGAAATCTCTATTTTTTGATGGTGTAAAGTAAACGAATAGTTAAAAAATTGAGTAGCACAGATTAGCAAATATGCCTACAAAATGTTCAATGAACCCAAAATTTTCAAATTAATATCAATAATATTATAAAAATGAATCCTAAATATAGAAAATGTAAAGAGTAAAAATATTTTTCATAGAAATAGGCAACTTGTATAAAGTCAAAAAAATGCTTCATTATTGCTACTTATCAGTAAAGTTTTCATGACTTTATTAGGAATAATCAAGTGAAGAGGCTGTCCAAAAAGGGAGTTACAAGCAAGTATTTTCCGACCCAAATAAAACCTCGTAATATCATTCAAATAATGAATGAATTTTATTTCCCTCTTTTTAACTTAATGTATTCTGTAGGCGAAATTTCGTATTTGATTTTAAAGGCACGTGTAAAATAATTTGGATTTGAAAAGCCAGCTTCATACGCAATTTGCGAAATTTTCATATCACTTTTTTCAAGTAATGGCAATGCTTTAGTCAATTTAATTGAACGAATATACTCTATCGGAGTTTCACCTGTAATCTTCAATAGTTTACTGTAAAGTGTGCCTCTACTCATATTCATTATCTGGCTTAATTCTTCAATGGATAGCTCAGAATCATGAATGTGTTCATCAATGTATTTGTTAATTTTTAATAAAAACTTTTCATCTTCCAAAACAACCTCTGTTTCAGAGGTTTCTATATTAATTTGCTTTTTGTACGTATTTTTGAAAGTACTGTTTAGCTTTAGCAGGTTATCTATTTTAATACTAAGTACTTCAAAACTGAATGGCTTAGTCAAATAATCATTGGCTCCTGTTTTAAGCCCTTCTAGTTGTTCTCCTTCATCTGTCAAAACAGTTAAAAGTATAACGGGAATATGTTTTGTTCTTTCATCCTTTTTAATTTTGTTAACCATTTCTATTCCATCCATATTAGGCATATTTACATCGCTCACAATGATTTCTGGATGCGATGATAATGCCTTTTGCCAACCCTGTTTTCCATCAGCGGCTTCGATGATTCTGTATTTTGATTTTAAGCTTTCTCTTAGAAATATGCGAAGGTCGTAGCTATCGTCCACAATCAGGACTACTGGTTTTTCAGTGAGGCTAATTTCTTCCTCACTCTTCTGTATATACGAAATGTTTTCTGAATCTGTCTTTCCCTCTTTTTCGTCCTCTTTATTGCTTTGGCTAATTTTTTGTTGTTCTTGAATAAAAGGGAAATATAGGCTAAAAACACTTCCTTTAAATTCTTCACTTTCTAGCTTGATGGTTCCACCATGTAATTTGACAAACTCCTGAGCAATAGACAAACCTATTCCACTACCTTGGTTAAGGATATGGGATGGACTACTTACTTGGAAGAATCTTTCAAAAACCTCTGTCTGCATGTGCTGAGGTATGCCAATGCCTGAATCGCCAATGATGAGTTCGATACCATTAGTTGATATAGATTTGATATGACAATACACATTGCCATTTTCGTTCGTAAACTTTATTGCATTTGAGAGTATATTTATCAAAATACGCTCCATTTTATTTTTATCAAAATAAGTACTGTACTCATCAACAGTACTAGCAAATTCAAGATGGATATTTTTTTGTGAGGCAATATACTTAAATGAATCAAAGATTTCCTTCACCAAAGGAACAAGGTCTTGTAACATCAAATTTAGCTTGAGTTCATTTTCCTCAATTTTCCTAAAATCAAGTAATTGATTAACAAGATTCAAAAGCCTTTTTGAATTTCTATTGATAAGATTTAGCATTTCTATTTTATCATTGCTTTTCTCTCGAAACAAAAGGTTTTCTACTGGATTCAAAATTAAAGTAAGTGGCGTTTTTAATTCATGGCTCAAATTGGTCAAGAATTTAATTTTCAGTTGCTCCAGTTCCATTTTACGTTCTGCCTCTGTTCTCTCCTGTTCAAGTGCAAATTCATTTTTTAATTTTTGGACACCTCTTCTCCTTATCATCCATAAAGTAAATATCAATACTACCAAATATGTTATATAAGCATAATAAGTACGCCAAAATGGTGGGTGTACATTAATAAGAATGGTTTTTTCGGGCGTTTGCCAAGTACCATCCTCACTTTTTACTTTTAGCCTAAAAGTATATTTTCCGGGGTCAAGATTGGTATAAACGGCTGTCGTAACAGAGCCTACATTGTTCCATTCTTTATCAAAATCTTCAAGCTGGTAAGTATATTGGTTTTCATGCGGAGCAGTGTAATTTAAAGCGACAAAGTCTAAAGAAAAATTTTGTTTATAGCTTAAATTGATTTCTTTGGCTAAAGTAATATCTTCTTTAAGTTCTGTATTTTCAATAGGATTAGCTCGTTTATTATTGATTTTTATATCGGTAATCACTACGGGCGGAGTTTTAGTATTTTGAAACAAATGGCTGGGGTTAAAAAAATTAAAGCCATCTAGCCCACCAAAATACATTTCTCCTGTTTTTGTTTTGATTCCAGCGCCGACATTGAATGTTGTATTTTGAATACCGTTTCGATGAGTAAAATTCTTAAATCTTTTTTTACTTAAATCAAACATCGAAATTCCTTTGTTGGTACTCAACCACAGTTTTCCAGCATTATCTTCTAATATTTTATAAATAACATTATTAGAAAGTAAGTGTTCTTCTCCATACTGTTCAAATTTTCTTCTTTTTTTATTGTACAAGTATAATCCTTCTCCCCATACACTCACCCATATTCTATCCAGTTTATCCGAATAAATACTGAGTATTCTATGAATAGGTAAATTATCTTTCGCTTGATTAAAGGTAATTAATGTATGTTTATCTGAATTATAAATTATGAGTCCACTTCCGTTTGAGCCAACCCAAACATTTCCTTCTTTATCTTCTTCAATCGCTGTAATAAAATCATTTAAAGAATACTCTTTTTTGAGTTGTTTATCAAGTATACTCGTGAAAGGGACGAATGTACTTGACTGAGCCAAGCAAACATACAAACCCGCACCATTTGTACCAACCCAAATGTTACCCTTCGAGTCCACTTTTAGGCAATTAATCACAATAAAGTATTTGTTCAGCTTGTCTTTAATAGCGAACAGAGGTTTTGTTAGGTGTGTTTTTTCATTGAGGCTAAATATTCCCTCACTACTTGTTCCAACAATCAAATCATCTCCTTTTTTTTCTAAAGCTGAAATATTTTTAATCTTTCCTTGGGAAGAGTAAATCGCTACATCATGAAAAACGTTCTTTTTAGCATCAAAAATATTAAGCCCTCCCCCATCTGTACCAACATAAAGATTCCCTGAAGCACTCTCTGCAAAAGCCATCACAGAAGAACCTTTTAATCCATAACTTTCATTGGAAAGATGAAATCTATGCTGAAAGAAAGCTAAATTTTTATCATACTTATTCACCCCTCCGTTGACGGTAGCAAACCAATTAATACCATCTTTTCCGATATAAATGTCTTTTATATTATAGCCAGCAAAACTTCCAAATGGATTGTTTTTATCTGGCAAAAGGCTTTTTATTCTAAATGCTGTATGGTTTTTAATATCAAAAATCGACAAACCATGTTCTGTGCCAACCCAAAGATTACCATTGCCATCAAAATTAATTTTATTAATGATGTTATTGCTAATCGTTAGTTCGTCAGTTTCAATACTTTTAAAACTATCAATCTTTCCTGTAGTGGGATTCAATACATTTAAACCTAAATCAGTACCTATCCATAAATTCCCGTTTCGGTCTTCCGAAATGGTTCTGACACTATTGTTTGAAAGTGAATTAGAATTATTGTTTTGGTGCACATATTTTTTAATCACCCCTTGATTACGATCAAGTAAATATAAACCTGATTGTGAACCAACCCAAATCTGCTTTTTACTATCTTCAAAAATACAATAAACCAATTCCAAGGCTACATTTTTTCTATCAACCTTATACGAACTAAAAGCTTTTGTTTTTCTAGTTTTAGTATCAAAATAAAAAAGTCCATTGTAAGTACCAACCCATATATTGCCCAAATAATCGGAAGAGAGTGTATGTATCCAGCCTGTTTTTGTAAAATCAAAGTTGGTGAATTTGTCTGAACTCCTATTATATAGTGCCAACGTTAGTTTTGTACCTATCCATAAATTTCTGTTTTTATCTTCCGTAATAGCCATTACTTCGCCTCTTCCTATACTCTCTTTATCATTTTGCTTATGCCTGTAAACGGTAAAATTTTGTCCATCAAATTTATTAAGTCCGTCTTCAGTACCAAACCACATGAAGCCTAATTTATCTTTATAAATAGCATAAACAGTATTTGAAGCAAGCCCATCTTTGCTATTAATATTGATAAAATTATAATTTTTTACTTGTCCAAAAGATTGTTGGAACAGCAAAAGTAAAAAAACAAAAAGGTATCTATTTGTCATGATTCATCACGTTATTCATCCAATAATAGAAATACTATCTGTTTGAAAAACAAGTATTTAAAAGAGGCTATATAAAACAAAAATAATTATCATCCTTAACCTTTGATTGAGGCAAATGAAAAACAAAATGTGTAAAACAGACACAAATGTAAGAATACATATCAAAACACTCACAATATTGTTTAAAATAATATTATAAAAATATAATTTTT